>JANOVQ010000421.1:0-13946 GCA_031417495.1 Pseudomonadota bacterium
ACCCGCGTGTCTTTCAATCCACGCAGCGCACCCGCGGCCGCGCTCTGAGTCCCGTCCCCCATCTGCAGAATCGCCGAAATCCCCAACAGGGAACTGGCGAGCGCGATCACCGCCGCATCGTGAGTGTAGGCGCGTGCAATCAGCGGCGCACAGAACAAAGTGATAATGCCAACGGTCGTTGCGAGTACACAGCACACCCCGATTCCGACCAGCCCTATTCGCCGCGCCTCACGCGGCGCCTGGCGGCCAATCGCCTGCCCGACGAGCACGGCAGTCGCAAACGCCAGCCCGAGCGGCAGCATGAACACCAACCCCGCATAGTTCAAAGTGATTTGATGGGCTGCCGAAAAGGTGGTGCCCAAGGTGCCCATCAAGAGTGCGAGACAGGTGAACAAGCCAGCCTGTAACAATAAAGACAAACCGATTGGCCCGCCGAGACTCACAAGGCGTCGAATGGCCAGGCGGTCCGGTCTGCGCAGCGCAGTCCACAATGCAAAACGTGCATAGAACGGGTGCCACCATACGTAGAGGGTAAGCATCATCAACATGCACCAGAAACTCATGCTGCTGCCAACCGCACTGCCAATCATGCCGAGAGGCGGCGCACCATATTCGCCGAAAATGAAGCAATAACTTAAGCCCACATTAATCGCCAGCGCGATCCCGCTAACCACCATGATCGGGACAGTTCTGCCGATCCCTTCGTTCATTTGTCGCAGCACCTGATAGAGGTAGAGGCCCGGCGCCCCGAACGCCAACGCGTGCAGATAGGTCACGCTCAATACGCGGACTTCGGGCTCGATCCGAAGCCAGCGTAATAATGGCTCGACCGCGTGCATGAGTAGGAACGCCACGCTCGCAATGACAAGTGCGAGCCAAATCGCCTGGCGGGTATCGTGTCCGATTTCCGTCAGACGATTTGCCCCGTAATGCTGCGCGACGGTCGGTCCGAGCGCCATCAGAACGCCCAGGCCGCCGAGGAAAATTCCCAACCACAGGCTGGAACCGATGGATAACGCCGCCAATTGAGTCGCGCCGAGCCGACCCACCATGAGTGTGTCTGCCACATTCACGCCGATGCTGAAAAAATTATTCAAGATGAGCGGCCAGCCTACTCTGAGCAGCGCGCGGAGATCGTCACGCAACAAGGGCTTGGTTGTCACCAGCATCAGGGAAGGCGCGGGACCGCCGCGAGTAGACTCTGCGTATAGGCATGCGTCGGCGTGAATAGCACCTGCTGCGTGGTGCCGGACTCAACGATGCTTCCGTGATGCATCACCACCACCCGATGCGCGATCTGCGCGACCACGCCTAGATTGTGCGTGATAAACAAGTAGGCGAGTCCCATCTCGTCCTGCAGTGAGCGCAGCAGATCCAAGATTTGCGCCTGTACCGACACATCGAGTGCGCTCGTCGGTTCATCACACACCAATAGCTTCGGTTCTACGGCGAGTGCGCGCGCAATGCTGATCCGTTGGCGCTGGCCACCAGAGAACTCATGCGGGAAGCGCAGCCGAAAGTGCGGCTCCAGTCCCACCAAGTTGAGCAATTGCTCGACGCGGGTGATGCGCGCCCGCGCGTTGCCGCCGATTCCCAGCGAGACCATGCCCTCCTCGATTATCTGCTGGACGGTGAGCCGCGGATTCATCGCCGCATAAGGATCCTGGAACACGATCTGAAGATCGCGCCGTGCGTGGCGCAACTGAGCGGGATTTAGCCGGAAAAAATCCTGCCCAAGAAAACTTACGGTGCCGGCGGAAGCTTCCAGCAGGCGCAGTACGCTGCGCCCAAGGCTGGTCTTGCCCGAACCCGACTCACCCACCACCGCGACTGTTTCGCCTGCCTGCACGCTGAGGTCAAGCGCGTTCACGGCCGCAAATTGTGCAACGACACGCTTAAAAAATCCGCGTCGAATGGGAAACGTGACCGACAATCCCTTGATTTCCAACAAGGGCGGATCAGTCGTGATCGTCCTGGAGACAGGGACTACGGCCGACTCGATACGCGGCGACACGGCGAGCAAGTGCTTGGTATACGCTTGGGTGGGCGCAGAGAAGATTTCTGCGCGTGATCCTGCCTCCACCAAAATTCCGCCTTTCATCACTGCCAGTTTGTCAGCAACCTGATACGCCACCGCGAGATCATGCGTGATGAAGAGCATGCCCATGCCGCGCTGCTGCTGTTCGCGCTGGAGTAACGTGAGGATCTGCGCCTGCGTCGAGACATCCAGGGCTGTGGTCGGTTCATCCGCAATCAGCAACTCTGGCTCGCCAGCCAGTGCGATCGCCAGCATCACGCGTTGCTTCATACCACCCGAAAATTGGTGCGGATATTCAGTCATGCGCTGACGTGGATCGTGGATCCCAACTGCGGCCAATAATTCAGCGACCCGCTCCCGACGGACCTTCCCGTGCAGGCCAAGATGGCGCGCTAACACCTCCCCAATCTGATCACCCACTTTCATCACTGGATTGAGCGCCGACTGCGGTTCCTGAAACACGAACCCTATCCGTGCGCCGCGCACGTCGCACATCTGGTGCTCAGGCAGTTGCAACAGATCTTGTCCGTTGAGACAGATCGCGCCACGTGTGATGTGCGCCGCCGCCGGTAGTAGGCGGACCACGCCGAGCGCGGTCATCGATTTTCCACTGCCTGACTCGCCAACCAGGACAGTAGTGCAACCCTGCTCCACCTGGAGCGCGATCCCCGCGACCACCGAAGTGGCAGTGGCTCCCGCGCCCACCTCGATCACCAAGTCCTGGATTTCTAATAATGACATCGGACGCTAACGCGGAGCCGCCAGCAACGTATTGTTGAGACGCGGATCGAACGCGTCGCGCACCGCGTCGGCAAACAGATTAGCCGCTAACACCAAGCCGAACATGCCGCACAAAGCTGCCATCAGCGACCACCACACCACAGGCTCACGCGCCAACTCGAGACGTGCGCCATTGATCATATTGCCCCAGCTCTCCATGCTCGGATCGACTCCAATGTCGATATAGGTCAAGACCGCTTCGGCGAGTACGAGATCACTAAAACTAAGCACCGTCGTGATAATGACCAGATGAAAAGTGTTCGGGAGCAAATGGCGAAACAAGATCTGCAGTTGCGTCCCACCTAAAGCACGCGCGGCGGAGACGAACTCGATCGTGCGCAGTTTTAGTGCTTCAGCGCGTAGCAATCGGCACAGGCTGGTCCAGCCCGTCAGGCCGAGCACCAGACAAAGCGCGAGCAATTTCGTGTCGGCGCGCGAGGCCAGCGACGCAAAATCGCTCGCCTGCTGCTGCATCAAGAGGTCTAGCGACAGCGCGGCGGCGGCAATTAATAGCACGCCTGGAATCGACGACAACGTGGTGTAGAGGTACTGCACCAGATCATCTACCCAACCGCCGAGATAACCGGCGGAAATTCCAAGCGTCACCGCGAGCGGGAGCGCGATCAGTGAGGAAACGACGCCAAGCACGAGACCCGTGCGAATGCTCTTGAGCGTGAGATAAAGCACGTCGCTGCCGACTTTGTCGGTCCCCAACAGGTGATAATCGGCGGCCAGCGCGCCGATCACGCCGCCGAGTACACAAAGCGCTGCGATCACCATCACTTGCGCTCGCCACCTACGCGCGGCAAGCGGCATCCAGAACGGTGCGTGCGGACACCTGCGCGTGATCTTAAACAATCCCAAGAGCGCGCAAAATCCGGCGACCCCCAGCAGCCCGCCGCGTGCCACTCGTAAAATCAGATCGCGTGACCGGTCTTGCGCTGGATTGCGCAAATGACGTCCGCCATAGACAAGACGCGGATAATCACGAGCGACTTTGCCATGCGCTTCGTAGCGCGTTTCCTTCGCATAGCCGAAGGCTGCGAGGGGCGCCGAGTAGGTGGTCTCGACTTGGGTGCGTAGCGACCACAGCATCTTATCGAGCGCGGTAAATGTTTCACCTCCGGCCGTGAAGCGAAGCGAATCAAGCCCAGCCACTCCGACATACATCGCTAACAGAATCGCCGCGCTACCACCGGTCGGAGTCTTGAGGACAGTTCGCCAACGTTGACTTGTGAGCTTGTGCTGCCTGAGCGACCAAAAATAGAGCAGCACAAGGATCAGCGTGCCGAGCAGCGCCACATCGGTAGTCAGCAGGGCCAGCTTCATGGGTCAGCTGGCTGCAAGGCGCACACGCGGGTCAGCCCATGCATAGGAAATATCGGTCAACATTAAACCCAGGATGTAGAGGCAAGAGCCAAGAAATACCATCGCTCGCACAATCGCAAAATCCTGATTCTGGATCGCGTCGATCGTATAGCTGCCCAATCCTGGAACGGCAAAAAAAGATTCCGTAATGAGGCTGCCGAGAAAGAGACTCGGCAAGGTCACTACTATAGCGGTCAACAAGGGCAACAAGGCGTTGCGCAACACGTGACGCCACAACACCTGCTTCTCAGTTAAGCCCTTGGCCCACGCGGTTCTCACATAGTCTTTGGAAATCTCTTCGAGAAATACCGTTCGATTCCAGCGCACATTGGCACCGAGTCCAGCGGCCACCTGCACCAGCACCGGCAAGGCCAGAAACTTGAATGCCGCAAAGCCATCGTCGTAGCCTGAAATAGGTGTGAGACGCAGCAGTTTCGCAATGAGGTATTGGCCAGCAATAATGAAAAAGAGACTGGAAATCGACATCGCCGCGACGCAACCGAGCGTTAGCCAGCGATCAAAATAAGATCCGCGCAACAGCGCCACCATCAACCCCAGCGAAGTGGCGAGGGCCAGTTCAAGCAACAGAACCGGCAGCGCAATGGCGAGACTGGGAAACATCCGTTGCCGCAGGTCGTAGCCTATATCTCTTCCGCCATCCGAACGACCGAAACGAAAGGTAAACAGACCTAACGAATTCCGATAGAAGAGGGTTCGCGTGAATTTATCGGTGCCGGCTGCCGTCGCGTCCCACAGCAATGGCAGATCGTAGCCGTGCGCGTGTTTCCATTTCTCGATAGCTTCCTGAGTCACGTGCCGTTCGCCCAACTGCATGCGCGCCATGTTGTCAAGCGAATTGACTACGAAGAACAAACCGAAAGTCAGGAGGTTAATGCCCAGCAAAATGGGCAGCGCGTAGAGCATTCGCCGGCACAAGTACGCCGTCATAGTGCAGTGGCGCGTCGGCGCCGCCATTGTCCGATGACCGCAGGAATCGTACTGAGGAGTACGAAAAAGAACAGGCCGAGCAGCGCGCCGCGCACTGGCTGGTTCCAGGCGCGCTGACGTGCGACTCGCAAGCCAGGCATGACTCGCCAATATTTCAACGCATTGTGTGCCATCTGGTTGGGTATGGCGTTGCGCACCCAGGCGTGCTGCAAAGCATAGGCCTGGGCATGAAAGCCCCACAGCCACGGGCCATCCCGTCGTAAGATTTCCACCAACTGATCAACCACCGCCTGCCGCGCGGGACCATTAGGCAGGTTGCGCATCAGAAGAAACCGTTTATCGAAATCCGGGTTCGCATAGTTGCCGGCATTTTCGCCACCGAAACGCGCCTTCCCATTCGGGCCATAAAACAGAAACAGGAAATTTTCAGGATCAGGATAATCGGCGTTCCAGCCCCAACTGAAAATCTGCGCCTGACCTTTCTGCATTTTGTCCTGAAAACGATTGTAATCGGTACTGCGGATCACCAGATCGATGCCGAGCTTGGCAAATTGTTTCCGATACCAGCTGAATAGCGACTTCATATCCGGTCCTGATGTCATGGCATCGAAATACAACACGAGCGGTGCTCCTGTCGCTGGATCGACACCGTTTGCGTAGCCCGCCGTTTGCAATATTGACTGCGCTTCAGCCACTGATCTGCGCCTGGCGTGCCTGTCGCGCCAGGTGTAGACCAGCGGATTGATCCCGCGCTGCCCCGCGCGGTGACCGAAAATACCGGGGGGCAATGGACCTTGCGCCGGGATTCCCCGTCCGTTGCCAAAGATCGAAATCATTTCTTCAACATCGACCGCGATCGCGATGGCGCGACGGAGCAGGACTGTGCGCTCGCTTGCGCCACCGACCACAGGATCCAGCATATTAAATCCGAGGTAGCTGATGGAGAGCTGCGTGGCCACCTTGAGCTGAATATTCCGCGCCTCCATCAGCGGGGTCAGCTCAGGCCGTCCCTCAGCGTCAAAGCGGACTGCCTGGTCGAAGCCATCCGGGGCGATTGCCGAACTGTCGTAATAGCCTTGCAGAAATTTGTTCCATTCGGGAATGTCCTCTTTCTCCAGAACAAAGCGGATTTCATCAATAAACGGCAGGCGGGCACCGGCGTCCGTGAGAGGACCTTGCGCCGCTTCTTCTCCGGTACTTTTTCGCGGAAAGAATTCGGGGTGAAAATTTGGATTGCGACGCAGAACCATGCGCCGATTTGGATTATTTTCCCTGAGCTGGTACGGGCCGGTGCCGAGCGGATGCCAATCTAACGACAAATTCCGTTCAGCCATGCCGGGTTGAAAATAAAATGCATCGGCCTCCCACGGCACCGGTGCAAAGAATGGCAGGGCCAACCAATAGATAAATTGTGGATATCTCTCGCTTAACGTGATCTCAAAAGTATAACGATCAATAACTTTCGCCCCTGGCAGTTCGAACATTCGCAGATCGAGATAAGCCTCATCTGCGACGCCCAGACCATTGAGACGCTGCGCGAGATCTTTCAGCCCGAGAATGTAGCGACTCATCAAGCCGAAAATTGGTGAGTGCAACCGCGGATGCGCGAGACGCTTGATCTGATACACGTAATCTTCCGCGATTAATTCGCGGGTGCCGGTTTCCGGAAATCCTTCCAGGCCAGAAATATTGGCAATGTCCATGCGACGCAAATGGTGATAGCGCAGGCGGCCTTGCTGATCTCGCGCTAATGCAGGATGCGGCGCGTAGCGAATCCCCGGCCGTATCGTTAAGCGATAGACCACGCGCGAGATTTGAGTATCCGGGGCATCGCTCGGCAAACTGCGCCCCGTCGCATCAAAATAGGCGGCAGTTGGTACTGCTTGCACCGTTAGCGGGATCAGTTCATACGGGCGCTTAAGGAAATGATACTGCAGGGGTGGTTCGTAGATTTCGCCGGTGAACAACCATTCATTTTCGCTGTAGGCGGAAACCGGGTCGAGATGCTTAGGGCGCTCCTGAAAGGTCGTAAAAAATATCGACTGGGCGCGCTCACCCGCTGGGTAGGGTGCGTTCCAAGGTTCCACAGCGCCGCTATTTTGGGCTGCCCCTGCGGCGGCAAAGGCAAGTACCACGCGGAACAGGTTGCGCACGAGGCGGACGCAAATTCTATTTCTCAATGCCTTCCGCCCTTAGCTGATTTTTTTTGGCGCACTAACCCTGTTCTTGGTTGACGCAAGATGCGCATCTTTGGATGCAGGACAGGATACCGCACGGCACTGTACACTTTGCTTGCCGGCTCGCAACAGCACGCCGGCTGATTCAACTGAAAATTCGACGGAGGGAGCGCGCGTCATGGGAATACTGGAAGGGAAAAAGGCTCTCATCGTCGGGGTAGCCAGCAATAAATCCATCGCGTGGGGAATCGCGCAGGCGATGCGACGCGAAGGCGCGGAGCTTGCGTTTACTTACCAGAACGAGCGGCTACGCTCTCGTGTGGAAGATTTCGCCGCGGAATGTGGCTCAGAAATCGCGCTGCCCTGCGAAGTTCAAAGCGACGAGGAAATTCAAAACGTCTTCAATCTCCTGGACGACTATTGGGATCATCTCGATATCCTGGTCCATTCCATTGCCTATGCGCCACGTGAGGAGCTCCAAGGTGAATACCTCGACTCAGTGTCCCGCGAAGGATTTCGGATCGCGCACGAGGTGAGCTCTTATAGTTTCTGCGCGCTCGGCAACGCAGCGCGGCGTCTGATGCAAGGGCGCAAGGGTGCGATGCTGACCTTAAGTTACCTCGGCGCAGTGCGGACGATGCCAAGCTACAACGTGATGGGTCTCGCCAAAGCAAGCCTGGAAGCAAATGTGCGTTACATGGCGGAAAGCCTCGGACCGGAAGGCATTCGCGTTAATGCAATTTCCGCGGGCCCCATTCGAACGTTGGCCGCCTCGGGCATAAAGGACATGCGGAAATTCCTTGAGCACGTGGAGAAAGCCGCACCGCTGCGCCGTAACGTGACGATTGAAGAAGTCGGTAATGTCGCTGCCTTCCTGTGTTCGGACATGGCCTCCGCGGTCACCGGTGAGATTACGTATGCGGACTGTGGCTATAGCATCATGGGTATGACGGGGCTGAGCTGAGCGCAAAGATTAGCGGGTGACGCGCTACTCTCAAGCGGTCACCAGCCACTTGGAAATCTAAAGCTTTTCAGGGTGAGTCGAGATCTTCGCGGAAGATTTGAGGGCGGTGACGAAATCCCGCCACGCGACGATTGAGCGCGCGCGCGTCAACTGCTCGTTGAGGCGGGGCGCGGATGTCACCGCCTCCGCTGTGTTCGTCGAGCTTCCTGGGCGGGAGACTTCGACCAGCGCATAATTGCCATTGCCGAATTCGACGCCAAGATAGGCCTTGTCATCAATTTTCTCGACCGGGGCCTTGAAGGCGGCGCGCAACACCGCGCGATTCAGTCGTCCATCTTCGCGTCCGGCGTCTTTGAATTCTTCCCATTTGAGTCCCGCTTCCGCGGAAACTTTGGCACCTGCCTCGCCCTTTTTCAGGCGCGCCAGAAGCGCTTCGCCATGCGCCCTGGCGGCATCGCGCACATGGCGTGACTGCAATTCAGCGACGACGTTGGCCTTAACTTGGTGCAGACTCGGTAAATGCGCTGGCACGTACTGAGTCACCCGCACTGCGACTATTCGGGTGTCTCCGATTTCAATCGGCGCGCTCGCCAGACCCTGGCTCAGGATTTCTGCCTCCCACACTGCATCCGCCACCGCTGTATTGAACACGGCGGCAACTTCCGCGCGTGACTGCAGACTCGCGATTTGGACCTTCATCGCGAGTTGGTCCGCCGCTTCCGCGAGTGAATCGGGATGTTCGTAAATGGTGTCGCTGAAACGTTCAACCGTTTCATAGTAAAGATCTTCGGCCTTTTCCTGGCGGACTTTTTGTTCAACGGTCGCTCGCACTTCCGCAAGTGGCGTCGTCCCGCCCGGTTTGATTTCTGTCAGCTTGATGATGTGATAACCGAAACTCGTCTTAACGGGTTCGCTGAGATCGCCAATCGTCATGCTGAACACGGCCTGCTCAAATTCGGGTGCCATCACGCCGCGCCCAAACAAGCCGGTCGCTCCACCCTCGGCGCGCGAGCCGATATCATCAGACTGCGCTTTAGCAACCTCGGCGAACGGTTTACCGTCGAGTACTAACTTTCGTAGCTCTGAGGCCTTTTGCTTAGCCGCCGCATCCGCGGTGCTCGTCGCGTCGGCCTTAAGCTGGACCAGAATGTGGCTTGCGTTACGTTGCTCTTCGACCGTGAAATCGGCCTTATGAGTAATGTAGTACTGCTGTAATTCTTCATCAGAAACCGCCACGCCCGGCACAAGATCTTCTAGTTTCAGCTCAACAAACTCGAGCGCGACTTTATCTTCAACGCGATAGTCTTCTTGATGTTCAGTAAAATGCGCACTGACTTCCTGATCGGTGATGGTTTCCTTCGCGCTATCCGTCGGCGCGATCACCGCATAACCTACGTTCCGCGTCTCACCCTGGAGTTGTTCCACTCGCGAGAGTTCCTGCGGCGTAATGAAGGCTGACGCAACTACCCCCGTTCGGAGTTGCTGAAGCGCCAGGTCCTTTCGGGCCTGGGCTTCGTAGGCGTGCTCACTGAAGCCAAGCCCACTTGTTACTTGCGCATAGCGTTCGCTAGAAAATTTGCCATCGACCTGAAAATTGGGTGACGTTTTTAAAAATTCCGCCACTTGATCCAGGCTTAGACGGAGTCGCGCACGGTCGACATTCTGGGTAAGCACGCGTTCCTCAACCAAATAATCGAGGGCTTTTTGTTTCGTGGAGTCTTGTGACCAAACTGCTGAATCAAAACCTTCACCCAATTCCGCTTGCGCGCGTTGACGCAGGCGCTGAAAGGTCTCCTGATATTCTGAAAGCTCGATCTCATCGCCATTAACTTCGGCAACGATGACTTTGCGTGCCTCGTTTAGGTAGGACTCCACCCCCCAAACCGCAAAAGTAAGGCAGAGAAACAGAACGATGATTACGGCAATGGCGCCTTGGGCTCGTTCGCGAATGGACTGCAACATGATAGTGAAACCTTAGCAGCGAGGGGACTCAGGCGAGCACAGATCTTCCCGCCATGGACGGTAAATTTGACACAAACAGTCTGCTGAGTTTGCGTCTCGCAAGTACAGTACTGGAGCACCGCCTGCGTGACGACTGGGAGAATTGGCGGAGTGGACGGGGCTCGAACCCGCGACCCCCGGCGTGACAGGCCGGTATTCTAACCAACTGAACTACCACTCCGATGTCTCTAACCTGGTGGGTGCTGAGGGGTTCGAACCCACGACCTTCGCCTTGTAAGGGCGACGCTCTTCCAACTGAGCTAAGCACCCAAGAAGCCCGTCAGTTTAAGGCATCCTTTAGGGCTTTTCCAGGTTTGAAGCCTAAGGATTTCGAGGCTTCAATGTTGATCGCGTCACCCGTCCGCGGGTTACGTCCAATACGTGCTGCGCGCTCACGCACGGTGAACGTCCCAAAGCCGGACAAGGTCACCACTTCATTTTTCTTCAATGCCGCGACTATCGCATCCGTAACCGCATCGACCGCACGCGCGGCTGATGCCCGTGACAAATCCGCAGATACCGCCACCGCGTCAACCAATTCTGTTTTGTTCATTGATGCCCTCCTTCTTTTAATTTCTGTGCATCAGCCATGGTCTGTCAAAATTCCGTTTTTTTTCTGCCGTGTCCTACCGCGCGGCTGAGCTCCGGGTGCGGCGGCAGAGTTCTAATGTCGTCGCACCTTATCTGGATCTGCGTCTGCTTCGCGCACTTCCTTTCTTACAGCAGTTTCTTCGAAGTTGTCCGGCAGCGGTTCTGGCATGCGCTGTAGCGCGACCGTGAGAACTTCGTCGATCCAACGGACGGGTTTAATCGTCAAGCCTTGCAGAATATTGGCCGGAATTTCTTTGAGTTCTCGTTCATTCTCGACGGGGATCAGCACCGTCTTTATGCCGCCGCGGAGCGCAGCTAGCAATTTTTCCTTCAAGCCGCCGATCGGCAGGACTTCGCCCCGTAGGGTAATTTCACCCGTCATCGCGACGTCTCCCCGTACCGGAATTCCAGTTAGCGCGGACACTAGTGACGTGCACATGCCAACACCTGCGCTTGGACCGTCTTTAGGCGTCGCGCCTTCGGGCACGTGGAAGTGTACATCGATGCTCTGGTAGAAATCCGGTTTAATTCCGAGGGAAGCCGCGCGACTGCGCACCACCGTCATGGCTGCCTTGATCGATTCCTGCATGACGTCGCCCAGGCGTCCGGTGTAGGTTTCCTTGCCTTTCCCGGGAACAATTGCCGCTTCAATCGTGAGTAGATCGCCACCCACTTCAGTCCACGCAAGGCCGGTGACCTGGCCGATGCGATCTTCTCCTTCAGCAAGCCCGAACCTGAAGCGTTTCACACCCAAATATTTTTCGATCACCTTGGAGGTGATCGAAACAGTTTTCTCAGTGGGTTTCTTTAGAACCTGTTTAACGACCTTGCGACAGAGATTCGCAATCTCGCGCTCCAGATTGCGCACTCCGGCTTCCCGCGTGTAGTACCGAATGATGTCGCGCAGCGCAGATTCTGCAATCAGCATTTCCGATGGCTTCAATCCATTCGCCTCGACCTGCTTCGGAATTAAGTAGCGCTGCGCAATACTGACTTTCTCGTCTTCGGTGTACCCCGCAAGCCGGATGACTTCCATGCGATCAAGCAATGGCGCAGGAATGTTCAGACTATTTGCAGTCGTTATGAACATGACCTCAGAGAGGTCGTAATCGACTTCCAAGTAGTGATCGTTGAAGGTGCTGTTTTGCTCCGGGTCCAGCACCTCCAGCAGTGCGGAGGCGGGATCACCACGAAAGTCCATCGCCATTTTGTCGACCTCGTCGAGCAAGAACAGTGGATTACGCGTTTCAACCTTAGCCATGTTCTGCAATATTTTGCCCGGCATCGAACCGACATAGGTGCGGCGGTGGCCACGAATTTCAGCCTCGTCGCGTACACCACCAAGGGACATACGTACGAATTTCCGATTAGTCGCGCGCGCGATGGAACGACCGAGCGAAGTTTTGCCAACTCCCGGCGGACCCACCAAACAAAGTATGGGGCCTTTCATTTTCGTCACACGCTGTTGTACGGCAAGATACTCGAGAATGCGCTCTTTGACCTTCTCTAAGCCGTAATGGTCTTCATCGAGGATTTTCTCCGCATGGCCTAAGTCTGCGCTGGTCTTTGAGCGCGACTTCCACGGCACATTCAGAATCCAATCGATGTAGTTGCGCACGACAGTTGCTTCGGCTGACATCGGCGACATCATGCGCAGCTTCTTAAGCTCCCCTTCCACTTTCTTTCGCGCTTCCTTGTGCATCCCTGACTTTTTGATTCGCGCCGCAATCTCATCGAACTCATTCACGCCATCCTCACCCTCGCCCAGTTCGTTCTGGATGGCCTTCATCTGCTCGTTCAAATAATACTCGCGCTGACTTTTCTCCATCTGCTTCTTAACGCGACCACGCAGTTTCTTTTCAACTTGCAGCAGGTCAATTTCGGTTTCCATTACCGTAATGAGATGTTCGAGGCGTTCCCGAAGATCGAGGATCTCGAGGATTTTCTGCTTCTCGTGGAGTTTGATGGATAGGTGCGCTGCGATGGTATCTGCGAGGCGCGAGGGATCATCAATACTCGTGAGCGACGAGACTATTTCCGGCGGAACCTTTTTGTTCAATTTCACGTATTGGTCGAACTGACTCATCAGTGAACGCACGAGCACTTCGGTTTCTCGTTCGGAGAGGACTTCCTGCTCAAGAGTTTCGACATCGGCCGCGTGGTAGGAGTTGCAATCGACGAACTCCAGAATTTTCGCGCGTTGCACGCCTTCAACTAAAACCTTAATGGTGCCGTCAGGAAGTCGCAGCAATTGCAAAATATTGGAGACCGTTCCCACTGAATGAATATCGGACAGCTTGGGATTGTCCTCACCGGCACTTTTCTGCGCGACCAGCAGAATCTGCTTTGCTTCGTCCATGGCCTTTTCGAGCGCCTTGACAGACTTGTCGCGTCCCACAAACAGGGGGATCACCATGTGCGGGTAGACCACCACATCGCGCAGTGGCAACAAGGGAAGAAGATTGGAGCGTTCTTTCATAGTTTCAGGCGCAGCCCATTAGTTAGGATTTTGGCGAGTGCGGTACCCCAAGGATACCGCGTCAAAGGCGGGCAGACGATGGCGAGGTGTGACTTCTGAGGTATCACACATGGCGGCGGAAGCTGCCTCGCCGAAGTCCGTTCATCAATCGGCAGCAGCTTTCGCAATTTCGTTACTTTGATAAATCGTCAAAGGCTTCGATTCACCATTAATTGCCCCCTCGTCGACCACGACCTTCGAGACGTTCTTCAAGGACGGTAGGTCGTACATGGTATCGAGGAGATTCTGTTCCAAGATTGAGCGCAGGCCGCGTGCCCCGGTCTTGCGCTCCACGGCTTTGCGCGCGACCGCCCTGAGCGCGTCTTCGCGAAACTCCAAGGCACAGCCTTCCATCTCGAAAAGCTTCGAATATTGCTTCGTCAGCGCATTTCTTGGTTCAGTCAGAATTTGGACGAGTTGATCTTCATGCAGCTCATCAAGCACCGCTACTACCGGCAGGCGACCGACAAATTCTGGAATTAAGCCGTAACGGATCAAGTCTTCGGGCTCAACCTGGTGAAGCATCTCCGCAGTGGTCTTGCGGTCGTCCTTGCTTTTCAC
>JANOVQ010000422.1:0-7753 GCA_031417495.1 Pseudomonadota bacterium
GAAAGTTTTTTGCCGTCGGGGCCGTTGATCATCGGCACGTGCGCATAGATCGGCCGGGTGGCGCCCAAGCCTTCCAGGATATGGATCTGACGGGGGGTGTTGTTCAAGTGATCGTCACCGCGGATCACGTGCGTGATCCCCATGTCAATGTCGTCCACCACCACCGTGAGGTGATAGGTGGGCGTCCCATCGGAGCGCGCGATGATCAGATCGTCCAGTTCTTCATTGCCGAAAACGACCTCACCATGCACGTGGTCAGCGACTATCAAGTCGCCACTCTGCGGCGTGCGAAAACGCACCACGGGTTGCCCACCAGCCGCTGCCGGGCCGCTGCGCTCGCGGCAATGGCCGTCATAACGCGGCTTTTCCTTGCGCGCCATTTGACCCGCCCGGAGCACCTCCAAACGCTCGCGACTACAGTAGCAGCGGTAGGCCTTGTTGCTTGCGAGCAGCTGTTCAATGGCGGCGGCGTAACGCTCGAAGCGCTTGGTTTGGTAATAGGGACCATCGTCGTAATCGAGACCAAGCCAGGCCATCCCTGCGAAGATTGCGTCCACGGCTTCCTGGGTCGAACGTGCGCGATCGGTATCTTCGATCCGAAACACGAAGCGTCCACCATGCCGACGCGCATAGAGCCAGTTGAATAGCGCGGTACGCGCGCCACCAATGTGCAGATAGCCGGTGGGGCTGGGGGGAAAACGGGTCACAATGGTCATCAGGCAGGCCTATGGGTCGAGGATTCCCGATTATAAGGAAACCGTGTCCGGCGAGGGACTTCGTCCAGGCAGAGAACTCCTGCGACCAAGCGTCACCCAGTCGTCGCGCGATAACACGGACTAAAGCATCTGACCAAGAGACCGATAATGCCCTAACGTCAGAAAACTTCCGTTGGACGGTATTCAAATACCGATTGACCCTATGCAACCAGCCGGTCACGCCGAAACCGTCAAAATCGCCCATTCCTCGGACGCTTCCGACAGCCATGAAGATCTCTTAGCCTGCGCTAAGCTGCTCGCACTCAGTGTCGCCGAGCATCGGGCTAAATTTGGGGTGATCCCGCTGGCGAGCCATGCGGCGCAAATTGAGAAATTGATTCAATCTCCGCATACCCCGAGCTTGTCCGACGCTGCCTCCGCCGCGTTCCGCGAGGCCCTCCAACTGGTCAGAACCCATCCTCTCAAATCGACTTCGCAGAATCTGCAGGCGCTGGTCCTTATCGCCGAGGAGACCAACGAAAAACGCCGGCAGCTGCGCATCAGTGTCGCCGCACCGGTGCAGATTTCAGATCCTGATAACCGCTGGTTATTGACCGCCACGATCCAGAACATCTCGTGGGGGGGCGCCGCCGTACGCTGCAAGGGTCTGCTCGGCGATCTCGATCAACGTGTGTGCCTGCACTTGCCAGACGGCCGTAATCAGAAAATTGCGATCCTGGCGACTATCCTGCGCATCGAAGAAGCGCATGGTGAACCGATTTACGGCCTGCGCTTCGATAGCTTGGCCCCTGAAGATGAGGAGCGCCTGCAGCAGGTCCTGAGGATTTTGATGTCCTCGCCACAACATGGCGAACGCCGCACTGAGGCGCGACTCGTGCAGCGTTTAGAAATCGAATATGGCGATGCCGGCGAGTTCAGCGCAACCCTGGAAGATATTTCCGCCAGCGGCTTAATGCTGACCGTGCCGGAACCGCTCGAGATTAATCAATCCCTGCTGGTATCGCTTAGCAGTGCCGACACCCCGTTCAATCTCTCGCTGCGCGCGCGGGTCATGCATCAAACCAAAATCGGCAATGAAGACTTTGAGATGTACCGGGTTGGGGTGCACTTCGAACATCCCGACGCACAACTGAAGCAGCGGGTCGCCGCCGTACTCGAGCAACTGGCCGCATTGCCAGGTGCGGCGAGCTTCAATGCGCAGAGCAGCAGTATTTATCCATTGCCGCCGGACGCGCACTCTGCAGTCGCCTGATTACCTGACCTGGCAGCCTGTCGGACTCGGGCAGATTCTGTCCTCGCTCTGCCAGCGCGTCGCGACCATTCCCTAAGTCCGAGAGACTGCCCGCCACAGGGCTTGCGGTGACCGTCCTGGTGAGTACGATGCAAGGACACTGACCACAAATGCAGAGTCTGATGAAATCTTGCTGGCTACTGGGCGCACTGCTGCTGACCTCCTCTGTGCTCACCGCGACTGCGGAAACCGTTGTCGATGACACCACGCTCGCCGATCAAACCCAGGGCGCGAACTGGCTAGGCTACGGTCGCACGCATTCCGAACAACGCTATAGCCCGCTCGACCAAATCAATGCGGACAGCATCGCGCGCCTCGGCGTGGCGTGGACACTCGACCTTCCCAAAGATCGCTCGCTCACCGGCACGCCGCTCATCATCGATGGCATTCTCTATTTCAATGGCAGCTACAACGTGGTCCGCGCCGTTAATGCGCAAACCGGCAAACTCCTGTGGGAGTTCGACCCACAAACCCTCATGCATTCAGGCGATCGCGCGACCATCATGTGGGACTGGAATCGCGGCATCGCGTTCTGGAAGGGCAGAGTTTATGTGGCGACTGCGGATGGGCGCTTGATCGCCATCGCTGCGAAAACCGGCAAGCAGGTGTGGTCCACGCAAACTTTCGACCGCAAGTTGCCGCTGTTTATTTCCGGTGCGCCCAGAGTTTTTCGCGATAAGGTCATCATCGGCAATGGCGGTACTGAGTGGGGAGCAGCGCGCGGCTTTGTGACGGCCTACGACGCGGCCAGCGGTAAACGGGCGTGGCGTTTCTACACCGTGCCAGGGGATCCGGTCAAAGGTTTCGAAGACGACACCCAGGCCATGGCGGCCAAAACCTGGAAAGGGGAATGGTGGAAATACGGCGGTGGCGGCTCGGTGTGGCACGGCATGACCTACGATCCCGAGTTCAATCGCATCTACATCGGTACGGGCAATGGCTCGCCGTGGAATCAAAAAATGCGCAGTCCGGGCGGCGGTGATAATTTATTCCTGTGCTCAATCGTGGCCTTGGAGGCGGACACCGGCAAATACGTCTGGCACTACCAGACCACGCCCGGCGAAACCTGGGACTACAACTCCAACATGGACATCGTGCTGGCCGATCTCATCATCGACGGCAAGCCCGTCAAGGCCCTCATGCATGCGCCGAAGAATGGCTTCTTTTATGTGATTGATCGCGCCACCGGCAAGCTTATTTCTGCCCAACCCTTCGGCAAAGTGGATTGGGCCACCAGTGTGGATCTGAAGACCGGTCGCCCGCTCGAACGGGCCGGCGCACGCTACGAAGACGGCGAAGAAATCGTGTGGCCGGGACCGTTCGGTACCCACAACTGGCCCGCGATGTCATTCAATCCACAAACCGGCCTCGCTTATATCCCGGCCATCGAAATGGCCGGCGTGTTCAATGATCGCTACACCAAGCCTAAGAGTTGGAAATCGCCCAATTTCAAATTTGATCCGGGCGTCGACTTCCTGCGCGCCGACGGGCCGGCAGACTGGGGCTCCTCCGCGCTGCGCGCTTGGGATCCCGTGCAACAAAAATTGCGCTGGGAAGTGCCCACGCCTGGGGTATGGAATGGAGGCACGCTCACCACCAAAGGCAATCTTGTTTTGCAAGGTCGAGCCGATGGCAAGTTGGTCGCCTACCGCGCAGATACCGGAAAAGTTCTGTGGCATCAGTCCCTGGGACTCGGCATTTCGGCACCACCGGTGACCTACGCGATCGGCGAGCGGCAGTACATCGCGCAACTCGTCGGTTGGGGCGGTTCGATGACGGCGACTGGCGGATCGATGGCCGCACAGCACGGCTGGGCCTATCGCGCACAGCCCCGTCGCCTGGTGGTCTTCGCGCTCGACGGCAAAGGCAAGTTACCGGCGATGCCACCGCCAGTGTTCGCCAAACCCTTGCAGGAACCGGAATTCGTCGTCTTCGAAGAACTCGCCGAACGCGGCAGCTTTGTGTGGAAGGAATCCTGCGGCATGTGCCATGGCCCCGCGGGTACCGCAGGTGGCAACGCGCCGGATCTGCGCGCTTCGCCCGTCCTGTTGAACGACAAACTTCTCCATCAAGTAGTCTTCGATGGCAGCCGGAGCGCACTGGGCATGCCGAAATTCAAGGATATCAGCCCAGCAGATTTACAGGCCGTGCAGCACTTCATTCGGCGCGAGGCGCGGCGACAGGGAATCACTCCCTAAATGAATTTTCGCCGGGTTCTACAGGCGCGTTTGATGAAGCTGACGAAGCCGGCAGATTTTGCTAATAAGCGCTGGCTGAGCTGGCTCGGTCATCGTCTGCATGATCCGAACCTGTGGCACTTCGGGCGCCGCTCAGTTTCGAAAGCCGCGGGGATTGGCTTCCTGGTGGCCTTCTTCCCGATTCCGATTCATATGCTGCTGGTGGTTCCGATCGCGATTCTGTGTGGGATTAACCTGCCCGTGCTGGTGGCTGCGATATGGATCACGAATCCAATCACGTGGGTGCCGATCTTCTACTTTGCGTACCGCGTCGGCGTGGCATTCACCGGGGAGTCCGTGCGCTCTTTGGACACCCTGCACCTGAGCGCCGATTGGGGCAGCGTGCAGCATGCACTCGCCGAGATCTGGCTGCCCTTATGGCTAGGCTCGGCGCTTTGCGGCGTCGTGTTCGGTACCCTGGCTTATGTCACGGTCGAACTCGTCTGGCGTTATAGCGTCGGACGCCGCTGGCGTGCGCGCATCGCGCAGCGCCGGGCTGAGTAACTCACGCGTCGGTTTTTTTCTCAAAGGGAGAACCCTATGGCAAGTCGAACTCCTGCAAAACGCGCAGTCGTGCGCCCTAAAGCCACCGCAAGCGCAACGCCCGCTGCGCGCCCTGCAGAGCGCCTCAAGCAGCGTGCCATCAAACGCATAGATGTCGCACCGGAGGCCATGGAACGTGACCGCGTAGGACGCTTTAAGGCGTTGCGCTCGTCGGCCAAGGCTTTCATCGATACGCGCCTGCCGAATGGCAAACGCGATATTTTGACTGTGATCGGGCGCGGCGTGATCGAGGATGCCGACCTCGCGCCGCCGATTCTCGACAACAAAGATTTTAATGTGGCCTATGTGCGCGCCAAACATGGCTGCGGCGCGACCTTGCACATCCACGAAACGAATGAAGTCTTTATTCCGCTGAAGGGACAGTGGGGCATCTACTGGCAGAACCGCGACGGCGCGCGCCACGAGGTGGTGCTCGATCCCTACGATACGATGTCGGTGCCGATCGGCGCCTCACGTGGCTTCCGCTACCTCGGCAAAGGCGAAGGACTGATGCTGGCGATTGTCGGTGGCACTGATCCCGGCCGCGTGCACTGGCCCAAGGAGACGGTAGACGAAGCCAAGAAACATGGCTTCGTCCTGCGCCATGGGGATCTCGTAGAACTCAAATAGAACGCCGTTATGCGTGCGCCGCGCGGATCATTCGTGACGGCGTGAACACCATGACCACCTCGTCACGCTGGTTGCGTACTTCGTTACGGGTGGTCACCACTCCGCGATCACCGCGCGAGGTCATTTTCGCGGCGGTCACTTCCACCCACACCTCTACCGTGTCGCCAACCATCACCGGTGCTTTCACCGCGATTTCCCCACCCAGAAATGCCATGCCGGTGCCAGACAGCGCGCCGCTTGAAATCACCAGGCCCTCGGCGATAGAGAGGGTCAGTGCGCCGGGAATAATCCGGCCCTTGAAACCGAGTTCGCTGGCGGCCGCCTGATCAAGAAATAACTCCTCATTGAAGCCGCAGGTGGTCACGAAACTCATTAAATCGAATTCCGTGATCGTGCGCCGCTGCGTGCGCCAGCGCGATCCGAGCGGCTGCGCAGCGAATACCAGGCCTTGATGAACAGCTTCGGGACGCGTGGGACTCATGTTTTCTCCTGCTTCAGCGCAACAGCCACCACGCCGCAACTCCCAGCAGGACGACCAACGCAAGCACGAACCAACGCATATTGCCTCCCGCGGGTGGGGCTGGAGCCGGCTCAGGAAACGAAATCGAGGCGGCCTTTGGAGCTGCCACCGACGGGTTTGCCGGCGCGGGCAAAGCGTCATCCTCAGCAAACGTCAGCTCCCTTACTGGCGGGGAGAACTCCGGCAATAGGGCGGTTTGCGTGTGATCGCCGTCCTCGGCGACCGCGGCCGGGGCTGCGCTCCCAAAAACGTCGAAATCGACGGCACTCACGGAACCTTCAGCTGATGGCTCTGATGACTCGGGCGGCGGAGTACCGCTGATATCAAAAAAATTATCTGACTTTTTCATGTGCGATCCCACCCTCGATTACTTTGCGCATTATCGCCGGCCGGCCGCGTGACACAAGCTTTCAAGCATCCTCAGATCACTCGCGCCTGAAACCACCATAACGCCGGATAGGTTGCCAGCCAAATCCATAAAAAGCGATTCAGTCCAAAGACGCAAGCGTTCGCGAGGTGAAACACGCCCGCGACGACCAGTGCGACACACAAACTCGCGGTATGCAGGAAAGCTATCGGCATTAAAAGCTCAAACAACATCACGGCCCAGCCTAGCGCCCACAGGAGGCGCGGCCAGGCTGCCCAGCCACGCAAACTTTCACTCGCCGGGTAGGACGAAAACTCGAAGACATCGCGCAGCGCTTGCCCGTTGCGCCACGCGGGATTCTGGAGATTGACCCAGCCTGACACCGCATACGACAACAGCACCTGGCAAGCGAGGTAACCCAAGGCAAGCTCCTGGAGACGCAAAGTCGGCGCCAAGTGGACGGCAAGCAGGCACAGCAGCAGCAACAAACTCATGCGATCACTGCCGCCGTTATACGGGCCGTCGCAGCGCTGCAGGATCACAGCGCCCGTCAGCAATAACCCACTCGTCGCGACCAGAGGATAGAGGCCAACCACCAGCAATCCCGCCAAGCCCATGCGCAACACAAACAAACCGCGCTGCTGGTCCGTCCCCCACAAGTGTTCAGCACTGCTCTGGAGCAACGCCAATCCGGTACAGAGCGCCGTCAGACGCACCGCGGCGTCCAGACTCATGGCCTAACCTGGCGCGCGCAAAGTCAGCGCCGCCGAATGATAGACCGGCAGATAAGTGATCTGATGCGCTTGGCGCTGCGCGGCCAGGATCCGCATCTCGAACAGGGTGGCCTGCGGGTTCTCTTGGGCCGCCGGTAATTCGCGGCGCATGCGACGCGCGAGTTCAGCCACTGGAAAGCCCGTGTCACCTTCGAGCACTCTTTCTGCGCAGCGCATGACATAGAGGGTTTCGTTCCAAGCAGGATTCCAGCACAAGCGGCCGATCAGCTGTGCGGCGTTAAGGTGTGCCGGACGCGGGCGGAACGGCCGCCACGCACCCACCGGGCTAGCCGAGCTTGAGAGCCAGCGATACTCGATGCGCGGCGCAGGTCCGATCACGTCGAAAAACTGCCATGACGGAAGCAACGCCGGCAACAACCGCCACCACATCAGAAACGTCCTCCGCCAAGACCGACAATCCGCATGATAGCGAGGCCGCGCCCGCGCGCGCCGAAGGGGGTAATCGCGCGCCTACCACACATCCACATAAGCGCGCTGCGCCCGGCGGCGTGGCCCAGCACTGCGCAGCCCACGCAACAACCAACTGCGGGTATCCGCCGGATCGATCACCGCGTCCACTTCCAGAAACGACGCTACCGAGACCGCCTTGCCCTGCGCGTACATGCGCGCCAGAAGCTGATCGAACAACGCTTGTTTTGCGATCGGATCTGATTCT
>JANOVQ010000423.1:0-21028 GCA_031417495.1 Pseudomonadota bacterium
AAGGCATCGGCCGCGCGATTGCATTGGAGTTCGCGCGCGAAGGCGCGAATGTCGCGCTGTGCGCACGCGGTGCAGAGGCCTTGGAGAAAACCCGCGCGGAGATTGCCGCCCTCGGCGTCAAGGTGCATGCGGCCAGCTGCGATGTGGGTAACGCCGCCGCGCTCGATACCTTCCTCGAAGGCGCGCATGCGGCACTCGGTCGCGTGGATGTGCTGGTCAACAACCCTTCGGGTTTTGGCGTGACAGATAACGAAGAAGGCTGGGCGGCCAGCCTGGCGGTGGATGTGATGGCGCCAGTGCGCGCGACATGGAAAGTCGTACCCTGGCTCGCAGCGCAGGGCGGCGGCGCCGTCATTCATATCAGTTCGATATCCGGTCTCGAAGCGAGTCTGCCTGGGGTCGCCGCTTATGCGGCAGTCAAGGCAGCGCTGATCAGTCATTCAAAAAGCATGGCGATGGAACTGGCGCCCAAAGGCATTCGCGTGAATTGCGTGGCGCCTGGCTCAATCGATTTTCCGGACGGCTTTTGGGACAACGTGCACAAGAGCACGCCGGCCTTCTACGACGGCGTAGTCAGCACAATTCCTAGCGGGCGGATGGGCAAACCCGAGGAAATTGCGCAGGCGGTAGTGTTCCTGGCTTCTGCGAAGGCCAGCTGGATCTCCGGCGTGACGCTGCCCGTGGACGGCGTGCAGCACAAAGGCAATCTGTAAAGGCGAGGGCTGGATTTAACCCTGTCCTCAGGACGCACGATGCGGCCGCTGACCTTCCTAACCCGCGCCGGCCTGGTTTGCGGAATCATCGCGCCGCTGTGGTGGGGTGCGATGATTGTGTACTGCGCCAGTCAATTCGCGGGTTATCACCATGCCTCCCATTTCATTTCCGAGCTCGCGGCGCGTGACAGTCCCACCCAGGATCTCATGCGCAATGCCGGCTTTATATTCACCGGCGCGCTCTACGTCGTGTTCGCAGGATCAGTCGCGTGGCAGCTACGCGCAACTCGTCTGGCGCTGGTGGGCGCCAGTTTTATCGCGCTCGCTGGACTCGCGCGCATCGGTGCCGGCGTCTATGCCTGCGAACCGGGTTGCGATCCCACTGCGCTGTCGAGCGCGCAAGATTGGCATTACCGCTACGCGTCTGCCGGTTACTATCTGATGATGATGGCCGCGGTCGTGATCGGGGTGACTGGAAATAGCCACGCGGGGCTCAAACATCTGCTTGCGTGGGGGATTGGAACTGTCATGTGGTGTGCGGTATTTCTGGTGTTTATGCAGACCAATTTCGCTTGGCAGGGCGGGTTCCAACGGTTGGCGAGTGGGGTACTTTCCCTGTGGGTATTGGTCTTCGCGATCTCCTTGTGGCGTGCTTCACAACCACTAGTGCCGGCGCCAGTGGGAGCGATCACCACAGACACGCCGCCGGCCCGCCGCAAGTCCCGGCGCCGCCGACGATGAAGCGCGGTCAGCCAGGAAATGGTCTAGGGAACGGGCAGGAGATTGATGGCAATCGGGCACCAATCACGCCTGTCGCCGATGGCAATCGCGAACTCGCCCCGCGCACGCGCCAACTTGACGCCGCGCCTGATCCCTCCCAGACGCCCTTTGCCACACTCACCCCGGATCGCGTGCTCACGGCGATCGAAACTGCCGGTTTCCCCTGTGACGGGCGCCTGCTCGCCCTCAACAGTTACGAGAACCGGGTCTATCGCGTGGGCCTGGAGGACGGCGCTGCCTTAATTGCCAAGTTCTACCGTAGCGGGCGCTGGAGCGACGACGCCATCGCCGAAGAACATGCTTACGCCCACGAGCTATCCGCCGCAGAGATTCCAGTCGTCGCGCCGCTTCGCCGGACTGCGGAGTCGAGTTTGTGGGTCGATCAGGAATTGCGCTTCGCACTCTTTCCGAATCGACCGGGTCGCACCCCCGAACTGGAAGATCCTGCTGTATTGGAATGGATCGGCCGTTTCATCGGGCGCATTCATGGCCGCGGCAGCGTGCAACGTTTCAAAGCGCGTCAGTCGCTTACGATCGAGCGCTTCGGGCGCGAACCCACCACTTATCTGCGTGACCATGGTTTCATTCCACACGAATTGCGCCCGGCCTACGACAGCGTGATTGAGGAAGTGCTCGCACAGATTGAAGCGGTGTTCGACGCCGTGGGTCCCGTGCGCCAGGTACGGCTGCATGGCGATTGCCACCCGGGCAATATTCTGTGGACCCCGGCGGGCCCGCACTTCGTAGATTTGGACGACTGCATGATGGGGCCGGCGGTGCAGGATATATGGATGCTGTTGGCCGCTGGCGAGCATGCGGAAATGTCGCGGCTTCTGGCGCACCTGCTCAAGGGTTATACCTTATTCCAGCCCTTTGAGCCGGCAGAACTTGGCTTAATCGAAGCCTTGCGCAGCCTGCGCATCATTCACTACGCGGCATGGCTCGCGCGCCGCTGGCAGGATCCGGCGTTTCCACTGCACTTTCCGTGGTTCAACACCCAACGCTACTGGCAGGATCAAATCCTCGCGCTGCGCGAACAACTCTCGGCAATGACAGAACCGCCTCTGACCTATCTCCCTGACTGAGTTGATTCAACTTTAGCGGCAGACTACCTTTAGGGAAACTCTGCGAAATGCGGAGTTTCCACGCGGCACCGCAGTGTTCCGTATTTAGACTAGCTGTTTTCAATGCGTGCCAAGCATGGTGGCGCTGGAGGGATCGCGAGATGCTCATCAAGCAATTGCTCGATCAAAAAGGGCGTGCGGTCACTTCGATTGCACCGGAAGCTTCCGTCTATGCCGCGGTCGCGCTGATGGCCGAAAAGGGAATTGGCGCGGTGCTGGTGCTGGACCAGGGACGTGTCGCAGGCGTGATCTCCGAACGTGACTATGCACGCAAGGTCATCCTCCAGGATCGCTCCTCAAAGACCACCACGGTGCGCGAGATTATGACTGCGCGGGTGGTAACCGGACGCGAAACCCAGACCGTCAGCGAATGCATGGCACTGATGACCGACAAGCGAATTCGCCATCTGCCCATCATGGAGGGCGACACTGTCTGCGGCGTGATATCGATCGGCGATCTCGTGAAGGCTATCATCGCCGACCAACAGTTCGTGATTTCTCAATTAGAGAATTACATCAACGGGTAGCCTCCTTATCGCGCTATTCCAGAGCCGCTCGCCGCGACGCGCGAAATCTGGAATGCTCGACTCCAGATATCGGATTTTTTTGAGACAACATAGCCTCAAGTAGGACCCTGCGATGCCCGTGTATGAATATTTCTGTGCTGCGAATGGCGTGACTGTGTCCGTAAAACATCGCATCGATGTCGAGATCGCCACCTGGGGTGAGGTGTGCTTTGCCGCCCAGACTCCGCTGGGGGATACCGATTTTCTGGCACCGGTGCGCAAAGTCATTTCGGCACCGAGTATCGCGGTGCCCGTCGCGAACTCAAAACTGAAGAATATGGGGTTCACCAAGCTGGTGAAGCGCGACGATGGCGTTTACGAAAATGTCACCCGCACGGGTAGCGAAGCGCGTTACATGCAGGCAGGGGATAAAGCCTCACTACCGCATTTACACAAAAAAATCCGCGATTGAAACTGTGCCTGGCGGTCAATGAGCGGTTCGGATCCGTCTAACCTTTTCATTGCGGGTTAGTCGATAAAATGCGCGCAACTCGCGCAAGAAACTGGGTTGCCCATGATGTCCGGGAAAGCGTCGACGTAACTCAGCGCAATACTTGGCTGCGTAGTAATTGGCTTCTGCATAGCGCTGTCGTTCGGCCTCGTCGAGCGCCGCATCGAAGAGATTCGACCCGAAGAGCACGCTGTGCAGCTTACTTGGAATATTTCCGTCTTGTTGTGCGCTGAAAAATTTTGTGCAGGTCACATATTTGTCGATTTCCGCTTGTAGCTCGAGTTCGAAAAGCGTCACTGAGTTGTCGCGCTCACCGTTCCAGATGACATAGTTCAGATGACTTACGCCTTCCAGTGCGATCAGAAATGCGGCGAAATTGCCCTCATGCAGGAGTGCCGTTGGGTCATCAACACGTAGGCTGTTTAGAACCGCATCATCGATATAAAGTGACAGACAGAGATCGTCTCTGTCGGCTTGCACGAGGAGACGTTCCTGATTATTGGTGGACGCGTTATCGGGTGTCAGCGTTGCCGCTAATTCGGCATCGGTGATTAAGAAGTCGTTAATATCGTAGCTCAAAGGCGTTTGATAGATTGCCGCGAGCTCGGCCTGGAGTTGCGCAAGGATCATGATGGCTAGTGTCGCGCGACGCTCAACGCAACACGCGACGGCGCAATGCCGGCGCGCTTCAGTTTGCTCAGCGCGCGCGGACTGCTGGTATGCAACCAGAGCTCGTAGTCGCGTAGCACGTCGTGCTTCACACCGAGGTGGGACTCCTCGGCGACTTCAGCGAGCACATCGATCAGCGCGATGAATTTGGTCGCCAGTTCGGCGAACGGCGTGGGCGTGTAGTGATCGCCCACGTGACTCGTGAGCAACGCGTGTAAATCACGGTAAGCAGCGCCGCCCATTGCGACGTAGTAGTCAACTGCGACTACTTTGCGTGCGAGGCTTCCGGCGAACATCCCGGCGATAAAGAGCGCGATATCGCCGAGACGTTTGAGTGCGAAGTTCCGTTGGTGTGCGCCTTCAGCGTACACCGCATCAGCGTAGTGCAGCGCAAGCGGCTTAAGTTCCCAGCCCTCGGCAGTTTGCGCAAAGAACTGCTGCGGATTCATGAAATCGGCCAGCAGGCGCGCGAGATAATTCACCGTGGGTAAGCCCAGGGCAACCTGTTGATGCGCGAGACTGGCCTCGATCTGCGCATGGAAATAGTCCTGAACATTGACGTTCGTCACAATCGATGAGCTGTTCGGCATGCCGGCACCTCGCTACTGTGGACTTTGTATCGGCGCTGATCCGTCGCAACTGGAGACGCCGTGATCGGTCACCGTGAAGTTATCTTTGCACGAAGCCGGCCAAATAGATCAACCAAGGATGCGACCAGCAGACGCATACGGTGGCTGCCAATTTGAAGCCTGAAAGGTCAAGAGTCGCCGAACGACGACGCAGCCTTCGTCGACCAGGCTGGCGTCGCCAAAAAAAAGGCCCCGCCGGAGCGGGGCCTTCGAAGACTAGGAAAGCGGAAGTCTTACATCATGCCCATGTCGCCGCCTGGCGGCATCTGCGGATGGTTATGACCGGCATCCTTCTTAGGTGCTTCGGCGATCATGCATTCGGTGGTCAGGATCAAACCGGCCACGGACGACGCATTTTGCAATGCGAAGCGCGCGACTTTGGTCGGGTCCAAAATGCCCATTGCGATCATGTCACCATATTCGCTGGTCTGTGCGTTGTAGCCAAAGTTACCTTTGCCTTCGAGCACCTTGTTCAGCACCACTGACGGCTCGTCACCGCTATTGGCGACGATCTGGCGCAGCGGCTCTTCGAGTGCACGCACGAGGATGTTGATGCCGATCTGCTGATCGGGATTGTCACCCTTGACTGCCTTGGCCTTGGCCTGTGCACGTAGAAGCGCCACACCGCCACCAGGCACCACGCCTTCTTCGACTGCCGCGCGGGTTGAATGCAACGCGTCTTCAACGCGGGCCTTCTTTTCTTTCATTTCAACTTCGGTTGCAGCGCCGACTTTGATGACTGCCACACCGCCAGCGAGCTTCGCCACGCGTTCTTGCAGTTTCTCGCGGTCGTAATCAGAAGTGGTCTCTTCGATCTGGGTACGAATCTGTTGCACCCGACCTTCGATGCCCTTCTGGTCACCAGCGCCGTCGATGATGATGGTGTTCTCTTTGGTGATTTGGACCTTCTTGGCGCGCCCAAGATCTTTCAGGTCGGCCTTTTCAAGGCTCAAGCCCACTTCGTCAGAGATTACGGTACCACCGGTTAGAATCGCGATGTCTTCGAGCATGGCTTTGCGGCGGTCGCCGAAACCAGGCGCTTTGACGGCGCAAACTTTCACGATGCCGCGCATGTTGTTCACGACCAGGGTCGCGAGCGCTTCACCTTCGACATCTTCCGAAATAATCAACAGTGAGCGGCCAGCTTTGGCTACGCCTTCGAGTACTGGGAGCAGATCGCGGATGTTCGAGATCTTCTTGTCGTGCACCAGGATCAAGGGCTCTTCGAGCTCGACATTCATCGCTTCCTGGTTGTTGATGAAGTAAGGCGACAGATAGCCGCGGTCGAACTGCATGCCCTCGACGATGTCGAGTTCATTGTCCAGACCGGAGCCTTCTTCGACTGTAATTACGCCTTCTTTGCCAACTTTGTCCATCGCGCGTGCGATGATCTCGCCGATGCTGGTGTCAGCATTCGCCGAGATAGTACCGACCTGCGCAATCGCTTTGGTGTCGGTGCAGGGCTTGGACATGGACTTCAGCTCTTCGACCGCCGCCGTGACGGCTTTGTCGATACCGCGTTTGATGTCCATCGGGTTGATCCCGGCGGTGACGGCCTTGAGGCCTTCACGCACGATGGCCTGGGCCAACACGGTAGCGGTGGTGGTGCCGTCGCCAGCGACGTCGGAGGTCTTGGAAGCGACCTCTTTCACCATCTGGGCGCCCATGTTCTCGAATTTATCTTCGAGCTCGATTTCCTTCGCGACCGACACGCCGTCTTTGGTGACGGTGGGTGCGCCGAAGCTCTTCTCGAGCACTACGTTACGACCTTTGGGTCCGAGCGTTTGCTTAACAGCATTGGCCAGGATGTTGACGCCGCGTGCCATACGCTGGCGCGCGTCGTCGGAAAAGCGAACTTCTTTAGCTGCCATTGGTAATTCCTCTTAGCAATTGAATCCGTGCGACACCGTTAGCCGAGCACTGCCATGATGTCGTCTTCACGCATCACGACGAGCTCGACGCCATCGACTTTGACTTCGGTGCCCGAGTACTTGCCAAACAGCACTTTGTCCCCAACCTTTAGGTCGAGCGCGCGTACTTGGCCGTTGTCGAGAATCTTGCCGCTGCCGACGCCGACCACTTCACCCCTAATGGGCTTCTCAGCGGCGGAATCCGGGATCACGATGCCGCCTGGCGAGGTTTTATCCTCTTCCAGACGCTTGACCAGCACGCGGTCGTGCAATGGGCGAATTTTCATGATTAGGTCTCTCCTTACTAAACTCTTTGGATAAGATGCCAATAGGATTCTATTAGCACTCGATGACGAGTAGTGCTAATAGTAAGGGCGAGGTACCGTGAATTCAAGAACTCCGTGTCCTAACAATTCGTGCGGGTCCGCTAAATGGGCGCGAACGAGAGACCTCCAAGTAGGGAGAAAAATCCCAATGATCAAGATAATTCAGGGGCTTGTGGGGTTTGCCGCGAGCATTAATCTGGCTTTGCTAAGCGCTGCGGAGGGCGCGCCTGCGTGTGTCTTGGCGGACCAGAATCTGCATATCGAAGTGCGGAGTGAACCTGAAGATGATGCTTGGGGACCCACTCTTCAAGTGCTAATTGCGGACGCTTTGCAGCCTATAAATCGGATGCTGGTCCCCGAAGCGCGGCCAATCGAAGCCTGCTGGTGGGGCGACATCGACGGGAATCCAAGTGTAGAGCTCGTGATTGGCGTAGGTGCCGAGGGTCAAGCGGCGAGTGGCGCCTTGGTGTTGGATTGGGATGGGCGTGCGCTGCAGCGTCGCCCCTTGCCCGAACTCCCTGTGCAGGCGAAGGGGGTGTTCCGCTATGTCGTCGCCGACGGTCAACTGTGGGCTCAACCAATTGTGGCCCGGGGGGCACCAGCCGATGGCCGCGCCTGGCGGTTAAAGGACGGACAGTGGGCCCTCACCGCGAGGGAGACCAGACCCGCCAAAGTCCGCTAGAAGGTGCGAAAGCGTGAACTGGCGCACGTCTAGACGGTTGCAGGAATGATTCAGGTTTCTACGACTGAGGATTCGAGCTATACAGACTGCTAGCTCCGGTAAGCGATACCGCGCTAGAGAACCCCTATTAGGAGTGGTTGATCGATATGGCCTTCGACGCCGCCAGTATGACCGAATGCGTGCAACCCTTTTTAGTGCACTGTCATCGTCGTCACTATCCGCCCAAATCCGCCATCATTCGTCAGGGCGACCGCGCGGATGAGCTCTTCTACATCCTCAACGGGTCGGTCACCGTCATGCTCGAAGATGACAAGGGCCATGAGATCGTCCTGGCTTATTTAAACGGCGGTGAATTTTTTGGCGAGATTGGTTTATTTGCGGAAGACGGACATCGCTCGGCTTTAGTACGCGCACGGACCGAATGTGAAGTCGCGCAGATCAGTTACGCCAAGTTAAAGACCTTAACGGAGCTCTATCCGCGCCTCGTGAACTGTATGACTGCGCAGCTCGCGCGACGCCTACGCAATACCAATCGCAAACTGGGTGATCTCGCTTTCATGGATGTCTATGGAAGGGTCGCACGTACCCTGCTCGATTTGAGTGATCAGCCCGATTCCATGACTCATCCAGAGGGTATGCAGGTCCGCGTGACGCGCCAGGAGTTAGCCCGACTGGTGGGGTGCTCGCGTGAGATGGTGGGAAAAGTCTTAAAGGAAATGGAAGACCATAAACAAGTCACCGTCGCCGGCAAGAACGTTGTGCTGATCGGTATCCGCAATCGCGGTAGCCAGCGACTACGCGCCATCTAAGCCACCGTCGTCGCCCGCGGCGCTTGGCGCCCGCTGCCAGATCTCCCTATAATCCCGCGCTAGCGCTGCCCTCTAAGGTGCGCACCCACGAAGTTGATTCCTTGAAGCGCAAATTTCCTGATCTAGCCACCACTCTGCAGCAGCATTTGCGCGCGACGCTCGCATGCACCTTGTTGATTTTCGGCGGCAGCCCGCAGGCGTTTGCTGCCACGCTCGAAGACGGCGCGGCAGCGGTGCAGCGTGGCGATTACACCAGCGCGATTCCAATCTATTCCACGTTGGCCAACGCGGGTGACACTCGGGCCATGGTGCGCTTGGGAAACTTGTATCAGAAGGGCGAAGGCGTTACCCGCGATCTGGAACGCGCGGTGAGCTACTACACCAAGGCCGCCGCTGGCGGCAACGCGGACGCTCAATTCAGCCTGGGCAATCTTTATCTCCTCGGCGAAGGCGTGCCGCAGGATGATGACTGGGCCTTTACTTATTACCGGCAGGCCGCGGCCCAGGGCCATGTGCTGGCCAATAAAAATGTTAACGAATTTTATCGGGCGGCGGGAATTACCCCACCGCCACCGGCGCCACCCGCAGCGCCGCTCACGACCGACACGAACGTGAATGAGCAACGCGCAATTTCGACCGATTCTCCCATTGGGACCATCCCCGCGACGATGTCGGAGGATGAACTGCGCGCCATCGAATTCGCCGAGGCTCACGGCATCATTGTCGAAGCTGTGCCTGGCGTCGCAAACCGCGTCCAATCGCCTCCGCTTGAAGTCGCGCTCATGCCACCGCCTGTCACCCCGGCGCTCGAAGCGATTAAACAACGACTCGCCGCCGGTGAAACCGCGCTTGCCCGCAATGATCTGGAAATCTTGGCCGACGCGGGCGCGGTAGAAGCGCAGTTCCTGTTATCGCGTCTGCTCTTAACATTGCGCGCGGATGCCTCCGCGGAGGGCGAGGCACTGTTGTGGCTTAAGCGCGCTGCGAACGGAGGGTTTGCAGAAGCCCAATATGCGTTGGCGGAAGCCTATCGACGCGGGACCAACCTCCCGCGTGATGAAGCGGAGGCAGTGACCTGGTATCGCGCGGCCGCGCGCCAAGGTCATGGTGACGCACAACTACAGCTCAAGGCCATCTACCAGGCGGCGGGGATTCCTCTGCCGAGTGCATCCGTGAGTGCGGCGCCGGCGCCAGAGAGTGCGTGGTCGCATGATTGAAGCGCCGGAGCCTGCGCTGACCGGTCGTGGCCGTGTTGCGCGCTTATTTGGATGGCGGCAAAGCTCGGGGAACCTTGGTGTCGCGCGGCAGCGCGTCGTCGAAGCCGCGCTTGGACACGTGCTCGAGCTCGGTGGTGAAAACGGGGCCAATCTTTTTCTCTATCCGCGCACCATCACGTCTTTAACGTCGCTCTTGACCACGCCCAAATTAAATCCCGGGGTGCGCAGAAGCTCGCGACAACTCTCGTTTCCAGTTGATCGACGCGCCGGGTCGCTCAGCGTGTTGCCCCTCAAGGATCATGCATATGACACGGTGATCAGCACTTTTGCGCTGAGCGCCACGCCAGCCTTGGAGCAGACCTTGGCGGAAATTCGGCGGGTCCTGAAACCAGGCGGTCGCCTGTTGTTCCTGGAGTACGGCCTGAGCACGGAAGAAGACGTCGCACGTTGGCAGCGCCGCTGCGCACCCCTGCAACGCCTGTTCGGCAGTGCCCCACAAGTGCTGCATTTCATCGACCAGGAAATCCTCAACGCGGGTTTTGTGCTCAAGCATGTGCACAGCGAATACCTGGAAAGACGGCCCCGCGCGCTGGGCTGTATTTATGAAGGCGTCGCGTTTAACGGCGATTGAGTTCTCAGCTTAGAAACGGCAGTTGAACGGCGTGTGCAGTGTGACCTATTGGGTGCAGGGCAAGGCGCAAGGAGGAGGAATAGCTGGCTATTCCGACGAGTTGCAACACGGCCATGCGCACAAGAGGGCGCGCTGCGCATGGCGTAGCGCGGTTCACCCATAAGGTGAAGTGCTTTTGAAGCACAATCCTCAATTCAGCCATGCGCTTTCTCAGGTTGTTTAGCGGTCAACTGCCGTTTCTAGGCTCACTGCCGTAGTTGCTCGATCACGCGCGCAATGCGATCGAGCGCGGCTTCAATGCTCCCGCTGTCCGGTGGTACCAGAAAAATCAATTTCGAAAAGCCCTGCGCCATAAAGCCACCCGCCTCGCCAACGTCCCAGGGGGCATCCATTAACGTCAAGGAGACATCAGCAAAGTTGCGGCCCTGTTTGACGCAGGCTTTGCGTAAATCGTGAACTGCATCGCCTTCGTAACGTCCGTTGTAGACAATCCAACCATCCGCGTAATCGGCCACGCGCTGCGGGACCCATTTGGAATTGGAGCCGATCCAGATCGGCGGCCCGCCCGCCTGGAGTGGTTTCGGATACGACCACATGGCATCGAATTCGACAAACTCCCCATGATATTCGGCGACTTCATCGCGCCAGATTGCTTTCATCGCCAAGGTGCGCTCGCGCACAATCTGCCAGCGCTGCTTGAAGGGCGCACCATGATTTCGCATCGCTTCGTCGAGGGCACCCCCGGCGACGCCGAGAATGACCCTGCCACCGGACAGTAAATCCAGTGAAGCAATCGCTTTGGCAGTGTTGATCGGATCGCGGTGCGTCATCAGACACACCCCAAATCCCAGCAGCAGACGAGTGGTCACCGCAGCGGCCGCACTGAGCGCGACAAAAGGATCGTAGAGCCGGGACAAAGGATCGAGCAGCGCTTCGGCGTAGGGCCAATCCTTCTTTCGCTGCAGCGGAATATGGCTGTTCTCGGGGAGAAACAGCATGTCGATGCCGCGCGCTTCCACTTCGCGCGCGAGCGTGGTGGGCGGCAAGGAGCGATCTGTCGCCAACAGGCAAACCCCGAACAAAGGCTCGTCACTACTGATGCGAGAAATTATGTTCAAGCGAAATTCTCTTGCAAGAAAGCGCGGCGCGCGCCGCACGCATTAGGAATTGATCCTAACGTTTAAGCCAGCGCCGGCGAAACACCGCGTGGACCGTTACTGAAATAGCCCACAGATTTGCGTATCCTGCGCGCGCGGCCGACCAAAGCCGTGGCTAATCACCCCGAACCCATTCCACGCGAGTTCTGTTGTATGTCGCTCGATCTCCGTACCCTGCCAAGCCGCCTGACCGGGTCGATCGTCGCGTGGTCAGTGCGCTACGCGGCCGTCGTGCTAAGTGTGGCGGCCCTGCTCACCACCGGCGCGCTCATTTATACGGCACGGCATCTCGCGATCGATACCGACACCGGCAACATGCTCGATCCCGAGCTGCCGCATCGGCAAGCTCACCGCGCTTATCTCGCGGCCTTCCCGAATCTGCCGGGCGACATCGTGGTGTTTACTGAGGCGGCGCAGGCGGGCGCAGCCGAAGACGTCGCCAATGCGCTGGTCACGGCAATTCGTCAGCGTAGCGATATTGCGCGGACAGTGACCCAACCCGGCAGCGGTGAATTTTTCGAAACTCACGGCTTGCTGTATCTAGAGCCCGCAGCACTCTGGAAACTTGACGAACGCCTGCAAGCGGCGGCGCCGTTTCTCGGTACCTTGGCGCATGATCCAAGTTTACGTGGCTTGTTCGCCACCTTAAGTCGCGGGCTTGATACTGCGTTAGACGACGCCCAGGAAGCGCTCCTCAAACGCATGTTTGATCGCATCAGCGGGGCACTCGAGGAGTTGCTGGCAGGTCATGCCGAGCCGTTGCGCTGGCGCGACGAGTTGTTCGATGACAGCGCAACCCCCGGCCCGAAGCGCGCTTTCATTCTGCTCGACCCAGTGCTCGACGCGCGCGATTTTCAGCCGGCCGCGCCGGCAGTCGCTGCGTTACGCGATCTCATTCGGGAATTTCAACGGCAGTATCCTGCGGTGTCGGTGCGTCTGACCGGTGCCGCCGTGATGGACAGCGAAGAATTAGTGACCGTCGCGAACGATGCGAAATTGACTACTTTGTTATCGTTCCTGTGTGTGGCTGGGGTGTTAATCGCCGGCCTGCGCTCGGCGACCCTGGTCGGCGGGGTGCTGCTTACGCTTGCCTGCGGTTTGTTGTGGACTGCCGCGTTTGCGACTTTGGCGGTGGGCGCACTCAATATCATCTCGGTATGCTTTGCGGTGTTGTTCATCGGCATGGGGGTCGATTTCGGGATTCAATACACTATGCGCTATCTCGAAGAGACTGATCGTGGCGCTGCGCGCGCGCCAGCCTTGGTGGCTGCCGCACACCCAGCCGGTGGTGCGCTTGCTCTGGCCGCGATTGGCGCGGCGATCAGTTTCCTGGCCTTCGTGCCGACGGCCTATCGCGGCCTGGCGCAACTCGGGATCATCTCCAGCGCCAGTATGGGACTGGCGTGGATAGCCAACCTCACTGTTTTGCCCGCCGCGCTCAGCTTTTTGCCGCTGCCGCGACGACGCGCGCCACGCTCGACTCAACCAGCGCCACAACCCGCTTGGATCCATCGCCATGCGCGTGCGATCCTCGCCGTCACTGCGGTGGTGACCATCGCAAGTGCGTGTTTGATCCCTTTCGCACGTTTCGATCTAAACCCGCTGAATCTCAAAGACGGGCGTACCGAGGGGGTCGCCGCGTTCCGCGCGTTAGCCAGCGATCCCGCCAGCTCGCCCTACACGATTCAAGTGCTCGCGCCATCTTTGGCGGAAGCCGCACGACTCGCGCAGGACATCGCCGCCCTGCCGGAAGTGTCTAAGACCATCAGTCTCGCGAGCTTCGTGCCAGCCGATCAGGTGGAAAAACTTGAGATAATCGACGGCCTCCGGCTCGCGCTGGGCGGTGCACTCGAACTCAACGAGTCTGCGGTTCCGGTCTCAACTGCCGAGGAAAGTGCAAGCCTGCAGGAATTTCAGCACCGGCTTGCCGCCGCCGCGCAGGCGTCAACCTCGAGTCCGACATTTGCTGCGAGCCTCGCGCGTCTGCAGACCGGCTTGGCTAGGGTGACCCGCGATCCGACCAAAATTAAAACCCTGCTACCGCAGCTGCGGCGGCTGCTCATCGGCGATCTTGCGCGCACGTTAGGGCGACTTAACCGTCTGCTCGAGGCGAGTGAAATTGCGCTCGAAACCTTGCCCGCGAGTTTGCGCGAGGAATACGTCGCAGCCGACGGACGCGCGCGAATCGAAGTGCTGCCGAGGGCCGATTTGAACGATAACGCGGCGATGGGGACCTTCGTGCGTGCCGTGCAAGCGGTGGCGCCTGCCGCAACGTCTGCTCCGGTGGAACTCTACGAGGGAAGTCGGGTCGTCATTAAGGCCTGCATTGCAGCCTCATTATGGGCCCTGGCGCTGACTCTGGTATTGCACATCGTAGTGTTGCATGGGGTACTCGATGCACTGCTGGTGGCCGCGCCACTGGTCTTGGCGATGCTGTTAACCGTCGCGACGTCAGTGCTCTGCAAGGTGCCGTTTAACTTCGCCAACATCATCGCGCTGCCCTTGCTGATCGGTCTCAACAATGCCTACGGCGCTTATCTGGTCGTCCGTAAACGCAGCGCGTCGGATCTTGGCAGTCTTCTCGCCAGCAGCACGCCACGCGCCATTCTATTCAGTGGGCTTACCGCCATTGCGTCGTTTGGCGTGCTCGGGATTTCACGCCATCCGGGCATGGCCGGCATGGGCATTTTGATCAGTGTGTCGTTGTCGTATGCGATCTTGTGCGCGCTGATCGTGCTGCCCGCAATGATGGCCGTGCTCGACACACGTGACACCACCAAGACCACCGCCCGCGATGCGTAAATCGCTTCCCGCATGGTCACTGCTGTGTCTACTGAGCGCGACCTTACCGCAATTGCACAGGCCCATGCGGTAGTCGTCAGTGCATCACCCTCGGCGAATTCGACGATCACTGGCACGCGCGTCCCCATCGATCTCGAATTTAATAGTCGCATCGACCTGAGTCGCTCGCGGCTCGCGATCACGGATGCCCGCAAGCAAACGCGCGCCCTTAGCCTGGCCCTTGATTCGCCAGCCAATCGACTACAGGCCCTGGCCTCCGATCTCGCGCCGGGCGCCTATCGCTTGGAGTGGTATGTGCTGAGCACTGATGGCCATATCACGCGCGGGCGCCTTACCTTCAAAGTCGCCGCGCATCTCTGAATTTCTTAGATGGTCTTGTTGGTTGATCTATTCGGCTTCTTGAGCGTGATCCTGCGCGGACTGGCGCTGGCGCTCGCGGCGATTTCGCTTGGCGGCGTGGTTTTTCGTTATGGCGTCATCGCGCGCGGCGCGCCGTCATTAATAGCGCCGGGCGGCATGTTGGAGCGGCTAGTGCGCATCCAACATGGCAGCGTGCTGGCACTGGTTGGCGTCACCGCGCTCGGCAGGGCGCTGGATTTGTCGGTACTGATCAGCACTGTCGGTGTGCCGTGGTCAAGCGCGATGCTGGCGCCCTTCGCACTGGCGGGTGGCGTGACCTGCGCGGCGGGCCTGGTGCTCGCGGGCTCAGCGCATGCACGCCCGGATCGCTTCTGGCGTGAGGCATCCAGTGCGCTGCTCCTGCTCGCGAGCATCGTGGCCACCACGCATGCCATGGGTCGCCTCGAAGGGCGCGCTTGGTTGCTGGCCGTGTCGGCGCTACATCAAGCAGGCGGCGCGGCGTGGATCGGTGGGCTGCCGTATTTTCTGTTGGTCCTCACGGCCGACCTTTCGCCCGCGACGCGGGCCGCGATCGCGCGCCGTTATTCGCGCGTGTGTGTGCTCGCGGTGGCTGCGATTTTTCTCTCCGCACTCGCTAAATATGCGGCGTATCTAGGCGTCGTCGTTGCCGCTTACGGCACTGCCTATGGTTTGATGACGGTGACCAAGGCGCTGCTGTTTACGGCACTCCTTGGCTTTGGCGCCGGCAATTACTGGGCGGTGAGGAACATGGCAGAAGCGCCCGCCGCGACCTGGCGGACACGGCGGTTCGTGGAGGTCGAACTGGCGCTCGGGATCGCGCTGTTCTTCGTCGCGGGCTCGCTCACTTCCCTGCCACCGGCTATCGACCTGCCGCAGGATCGCGTGGCGTGGGACACCATCGTGGCGCGGGTGTTAACGCCCAAAACCCCGCGCCTGCGCAGTCCCGATCACTCCGAGCTCTGGTATGCGACTGAACAAGTGCGCCTCAACACCCTGGCCGCCGCCGCTCGTGAGCAGGCGCCGCGCGCCTTCGTGCCAGGCGCCGGCACGCTTTATCCGCGCAGCGCACCCGATATTGCATGGTCTGAATACAACCACAATTGGTCAGGCGTGTTCGTGCTCGCGATCGGCATCCTGGCTTTACTTGCACGGGTGCCGGCACTCCGCTTTGCACGGCATTGGCCAATGTTGTTCATTGCGCTTGGCGTGTTTATCGCAATCCGTGGCGATCCCGAATCCTGGCCCCTCGGCTCGATTGGCTTTATCGAAGCCTTCCGCGAACCCGGCGTGGTGCAGCATCGTCTGCTCGTGCTATTGGTGTTGGTGTTCGGCTTCTTCGAGTGGCGGGTACGGGTGGGGCAACTTGCTGGTACGCGCGCCGCTTATGTCTTTCCGCTCTCTAATGTATTGGGCGGCATCCTGCTCCTCACCCACAGCCATGTGCTGGAAAATATCCAGCAGGCGCTGTTAACCGAAATGAGCCACATCCCGCTCGGCTTATTGGCGTTGGTCGCCGGCTGCGCGCGCTGGCTGGAGCTGCGCGCGGAATCTCCCATCCGTGAACGGGCGGGTTGGATCTGGCCGCTGGCGTTTGTGATGGTGGGCGCGATTCTGCTTTTTTATCGCGAGAGCTAAATAGCTGCGGCGCGGAAATAGCCGCCACGGCGCTGAGCGCCACAGGAAGAGGAGACTGGTCTACGCTACCACTGCGCATGTCATCCTTGACATGCTCCGTTACCGCCCGCGCTGCGCTTATGCCATCCTTGGCTCGCTTGCGCGGGAGGTCCGCTCCGACCAGTCTCCTCTTCCTGTGGCTTTTGACGTGGTCGGCATTTCCGTTCGGCTGCTTGGCGCCGCTTTAAGGTGCGGTCAAGCGACGCAACGCTTCGCGATATTTCGCCGCCGTCTGCGCGATGATTTCGCGCGGCAGAGGCGGCCCCGGGGCCCGCTTATCCCAGCTTAGGGTTTCGAGATAATCGCGCACGAATTGCTTATCGAAACTCGGCGGACTGCGGCCCGGTTGGTAGTCCTGCGCCGGCCAGAAGCGCGATGAGTCCGGCGTGAGCACTTCATCGATCAAGACCACCTTGCCCCGCACATCCGTGCCGAACTCAAATTTGGTATCCGCGATTAGAATGCCGCGCGACAACGCGTATTGCGCGGCTTCGCGATAGAGCGTCATCGCCAGCGACTTCACTTCCGCCGCATGGGTTTCGCCCATGATTATCGCGGCCGTCGCGTAATCGATATTTTCATCATGCGAACCGGCGGCGGCTTTGGTCGCTGGCGTGAAAATCGGCGTCGGCAGCTGATCGGCTTGGCGCAGACCCTGCGGCAGCGGAATGCCACACACGGCGCCACTTTGCTGATATTCCTTCCAAGCAGAGCCGCTCAGATAGCCGCGCACGACGGCTTCCACCAGCAGCGGCTGCAGGCGCCGCACCACCACCGCACGACCCGCGACCTGGACGCGCTCGGCGGGATCGCTCAGCACGTCCTCCAAGGCGAGTGTTGCCAGATGGTTGGACACCAGGTGACGAAAACGCGCGAACCAAAAATTCGACAAGGCCGTCAGCACCACCCCTTTGCCCGGAATCGGATCGGGCAGCACCACATCGAAAGCCGACAGGCGATCCGTCGCCACCAGCAGTAAATGATCGGACCCCACCGCGTAGATGTCGCGGACCTTGCCGCGCGCGAGCAACGGTAGACTGTGCAAGGTGGATTCGAACAGCGCCGTTTCAAACAGCTTGTGATCGAGCGCAGTCATAAGGGATTCCTGAAGGAGTCACCACCCATCGCATGCGCGAGCAGCACTTGCTTGAGCGGTAACCAGTGTTGGGTGAGATTGAGGCCCAGCGTGCGCAGACGCACCAGCGCGGGGTGCGTCTGCGCGAACACCCGATTGAGCTGGTCGGTGAGTGTGAGCATGAGTAGATTCTCGCCACGGCGCGCGCGGGCATACCGTTGCAGCAAAGATTGTGGATAGCGCACGGCGGCGCGCTCGCAGGTGCGCAGAATCTCGGCCAGGGCGGCGGCATCCAGGAAGCCCAAATTCAAACCCTGCCCTGCCAGCGGGTGAATCACGTGCGCCGCGTCCCCAAGCAGCGCGATGCGGCCGCGCGCATAGTGCCGTGCGTGCTGGCAACGCAACGCAAACGAGACGCGCCGACTGGTGCCGAGCACCGGACCCAGGCGTTCTTCGAAGGCCTGACCCAAGGCGGCACAAAACGCTTCATCGCTGCAGGTAGTGGCCCAGGCAGCTTGCGCCGGCGTGGTGGTCCACACCACGGCCACCTGGTTCGCCGGCGGTAACGGCAACATCGCCAGCGGACCGCTGGGCAGAAAGCGCTGTCGCGCGATGCAATCATGCGCGAGGGTGGTGGTGACATTGGCAACAATCGCTTGTTGTGTGTAGGGCCTCCGCGCGACTTCGAAGCCGCACATTTCGCGCACCGGCGAATCGGCGCCATCACAGGCGAGCACTACAGACGCCCGCAGCGCGCGGCCGTCGGCCAGTTGCAGCACGCACTCGTGGTCATTAGGAGTGATCGCGCTGACCTGGCCGGCGAGATCGGAGAGCTTGGCGCGGGTCGTCAGCGCGCGCTGACAGGCGCTCAGCAAATTCGCTTGTTCAACCAAGTACGCAAGTGGTCCACTCCTCGCGGCGGACGCTGCAAAGTGGAGCGCGCCAGGGCCCAAGCCATCCCACACGTCGATTGCCTGGAAGGTCGCAAGGCGCGCGTGGTCGAGCTCGGCCCACACCCCCGCGCGCTCGAGAATTTGCCGCGAGGCCGGGGTCAAGGCGTAGGTGCGGAGATCGAATGGCTCGTCCCGCGTGGCGGGTTGCGTGAGTGGATCGATCAGCATCACTTCCAGTCCCGCGTCCGCGAGCAGGAGTGCGCAGACCATGCCGACCAGGCCGCCGCCGACAATCGCCACTTCGGCCTGCGCGACGCGGGAACTCACGCGAAGGTCTCCTGAGCGAGGGCAAGGCGGCGAAGCGCGGCACGTTTCACCCACGGCAGTCGATCGACCGTGCACAGCGCGAGCGCGCGCAGGCTGCCCACGATTGGGACGTCCAGCGCAAATACACGCGCCAGGGTATCGGTGATGCGCGTGGTGGTTTGGTGATCCTGCTTGCGCACAGCCGCGTAGCGCGCAAGCACGGCAGGGCTTCCCAGATCTTCCGCGGCGCATTGCGCTTGCGCGATCACGCTGAGCGCCGCGGCCACATCGCGCAAACCAAGATTAAGCCCTTGCGCCGCATTCGGATGGAGCGCGTTCGCGGCATTCCCGAGCAAGAGGCTGCGGGCACCGATCACCTGCGCGGCACGTTGCGCGAGCAACGGATGCGCGCGGCGTGACCCCAGCTTGCTGAGCGCTCCCAGTGCGTACCCGAAGCGCTGCTGAGCATCTTGTAAGTAGGCCGCTTCGGTGAGCGCAAGCAAGCCTGCGACTTCCTCGCTGCGGGCGGTGCGGACCAGGACATAGCGGCGGGCACCCAATGGGAGTAACGCGAGCGGGCCGCTGGTGGTAAAGCGTTCGAAAGCGGTGTGTGCACGCGGCCTGGCAACTTCGACATTAGCCACTATGGCGGTTTGTCCATACAGATGCTGCTCCACCTCGATACCGGCCAATTCACGGACCACCGAGGCCACCCCATCCGCGCCCACCAACAACGAAGTCGTGCAGCGCTCCGTTGCTGCGCTGTGCAGCGTTAATTCCATCCCATCTGGGGTTGCGCGCGCGCCCGTCAGGCGGGTCTGCCAGCGCAACGTAAGGCCTGGGGTTGCTGCGAGCGCCGTCAGCAGCGTGCGTTGTAATTCATCCGCTGGACACACATACCCAAGCAATGGCAAGCCGAGATCACGATGGCTGAGGCGCAGCGCGCCGAAATGCCCCTGTTGCGAGACATGAATCGTTTTGATGGGAGTCGCGATGGCCGCCAAGTGGGGCCAAACCTGCAGCGACTCCAGCACGGCCACCGAACTCACACTCAAGGCGAGGCCACGGCCATCGCCAGCATCCGCTCCGCGCGCGGCCGGCGACGGCTGTTGATCGACAATCAGAACCCGCAGGCCCTGCTGCGCCAGACCCAAGCCTAAGGCCGCACCGACCAAACCGGCGCCGGCAATGACCACCTCAAAATCACCGGCCACCGGCAGCCAGCATCGTGGATTCAATGTCTTCGATGGTCTTTGGCGCGGCGGCGCTTAGGACCTCGTGGCCATCCGCGGTGACGAGGATGTCATCCTCAATGCGAATGCCGATGTTCCACCAGCGCTTGGCGAGGCCTTTGATGAGCGGCGACAGGTACAAGCCGGGCTCCACGGTGGTGACCATGCCAGGTTCAAAGGTGCGCCACTCGTCGCCGACTTTGTAATCGCCCACATCGTGTACATCCATGCCCAACCAGTGGCTGGTGCGATGCATGTAGTACGGGCGATAGGCTTCATCTTTGATCATGGTGCGCCAACGGCCTTTGAGAATCCCGACATCGACCAACCCTTTGGCGATCACTTCAACCGCCGCCTGATGTGGATCGTTCCACGAATTTCCGGGGCGCACTGCCGCGATCGCCGCTAACTGGGCTTCCAGGACGATCTCGTAAATCGCGCGCTGCTCGGGCGTGAAGCGGCCATTCACGGGATAGGTTCGTGTCACGTCACTCGCATAGCTCTCGAATTCCGCGCCGGCATCGACTAACAACAAATCGCCATCCTTGAGCTGATCACTATTCTCGGTGTAGTGCATGGTGCAGCTGTTCGCGCCGCCGCCCACGATGCAGGGGTAAGCCGGCGCGCGCGCGCCCTGCTGCATGAAACTGTGCAGTAACTCGGCTTCGATCTGGTACTCATACAACCCGGGTTTGCACATCGCCATCGCGCGGCGATGCGCGCTGGCGGCGATGTGTGCGGCGCGCCGCATGGTTTTGATTTCGTCACGGCTTTTATAGAGCCGCATCTCGTGCAGATAATGCGCCAGCGAATTGAACTGATCGGGCGCATGCACCCCTGCGCGCCCCTTGCTCGAGACCCGATTCAACCAACCCACCAAGCGCTGATCAAAATCCAGATAACGGCCCATGGTGTAGTAGATGCGTTCTTTGTTCTCGAGGAGTCCCGGCAGAATGTCATCGAGATCGGCGATCGGGAACGCATCGTCCGCGCCGTATAGC
>JANOVQ010000424.1:0-3192 GCA_031417495.1 Pseudomonadota bacterium
ACCTTGCTTGCGGAACGCCTCCGGGCAGTTCTGTTGGCGACCGATCTGCCGACCATGAGTCATCTCACGGAACTGATGTTGATGTTCGCGGCGCGCGCGGAACATCTTGCGCAAGTGATCTTGCCCGCCCTGAGCCGCGGCGCCTGGGTGGTCAGTGATCGCTTCAATGATGCCAGTTATGCCTATCAAGGCGGTGGCCGCGGGGTGCCGGAGGCGACGATTAAAACTTTGGATGCGCTGGTCGTCGGCCCCCATCAGCCCGACCTCACCTTACTGCTGGATGCGCCAGTGCAGACTGCCTTGGCGCGCGCGGCAGGACGGGCCGGCGCCCCTGATCGCTTCGAAGTCGAGCGCGTGGAGTTCTTCGAGCGCGTTCGGCTCTGCTATCTGGCGCGGGCGGCAGCAGAGCCTGCGCGCATCCGCGTCCTCGATGCGAGTGGGGCGGTGGTTCAGGTCGCTGCGGCCCTGCGCGGAATCCTCCAGGGATTTCTCGCATGAGTGCGCCGTTTCCGTGGCAGACCGACGCCTGGTCAATGCTCTGTGGGGCACGTGAGGCCGCGAAACTCGGCCACGCCTGGTTGCTATGTGGTCGCGCGGGGACTGGGAAATCGCTGTTCGCGCAGCGCTTTGCCCAACTCGCGCTGTGCGAAGGTGCCACGGCCGTCCTGTCGCCCTGCGGCGATTGCCGCAGCTGCCATCTTTTCAGGGCGGGCAATCACCCGGATTTTCGACGCGTGGCACCCCTCGACGACGCACGCTCAATAGGGATTGATCAGGTCCGGGAGTTGGGCGATTTCTTTGCGCTCACCACCCACTATGGCAAGGCGAAGTTGGCGCTATTCCAGCCGGCAGACGCGCTGACCAAGGCCGCCGCAAATGCCTTGCTCAAACTGCTTGAAGAGCCACCAGCACTCGGGCTGTTCGTGCTGGTGACCGATCAGCTTGAGCGGTTACCGCCGACTATCCGCAGTCGTTGCCAGCGCCTCACGCTCGACCGGATCAACCCGGCGCAGGGACTCAACTGGCTGCAGAGCGAGTCGCCGACGACTGCGTCTAGCGCGCTCGCACTCGCCTATCGGCTCAATCGTCACGCACCGCTGGCGACCCTGGCGGCATTAACGACGGATGATCTTGAACTCGCGGCTAAGGTCGAGACCCATATGCTGGGGGTTGCCAGCGGCCGCGTGCACGCAGTTCAGGCCGCGCAGGCCATGGGCGACGTACTGCCTGCACGCCTGGCTGACCTGATGCTGGATAACGCGCATCAACTCAACTTGCAGCTGCATAACGCCGTGACCAGCGCCGGCGAAGGGGCGCTCGACCAGCCGTATAGCTCTGCCGGTTTGAATAGCCTAATCAATCAATTAAACTCACGGCAGGTATTCGAGTTCATCACGTGCGCGCTGGAAGTTAAGGCAATGTCGGGTCCGACCGCTAATTTCAGGCAGGGTGACCTGCTCGACTTACTCTGGCAGGCCTGGATGAAGGCGACCCGCACGCATCATCGACACGCGACGCAAACAATTTAAGAGAGGTATACGTGGCAGCGACGGGCAAGAACCCCCGGCAGGGCATCCTCTCACTGACGATCCGCGACAAAAGCTCGCTCTACGCGGCGTACATGCCGTTCGTGAAGAATGGCGGCTTATTTATCCCGACCACCAAGATTTACAAAATCGGCGACGAAGTGTTCATGTTGCTGACCCTGACCGATAGCAAGGAAAAGCTGCCGGTGGCCGGGCGAGTCGTCTGGATCACACCGCCCGGGGCGCAGGGTAACCGCACCGCGGGTATCGGGGTCCAGTTTAGTGAGCTCGATAACGGCGCGACGCGAAATAAAATCGAGACCCAGCTTGCGGGTGCGCTGAAATCTGACCGCCAAACCCACACGATGTAGCGGCCAGCGTGTAAACCCTGAGTCTGCGCGCCACGCGCGCTAGTGCACGAATGCCTATTTCGCTTGTCGATTCCCATTGCCACCTGCCGCTCACGGCCTCACCCACGCGCGCGGTGGCCGCGTTAGTCGCGGATGCGGCAAGTGCCCAGGTCGATTACATGCTCTGTGTGGCGGTGGACCTGGAAACCCTGCCCGGGGTGCTGGCGGCCGCGGCCGCGCATGCGAATGTGTTCGCCTCCGTCGGCGCGCACCCCAATACCGCACAAACCCACGAAGAACCCACAGTCGCACGCTTAGTGGCCGCAGCTGCGGATTCGAAGGTGGTCGCCATCGGCGAAACGGGCCTCGATTATTACCGCACTGACGGCGATGTAAGCTGGCAGCGCGCGCGCTTCCGTACCCATATTCGAGCCGCGCGCGAATGCGGCAAGCCGCTCATTGTCCATACCCGCGATTCGGCAGCGGACGTGCTCAGCGTGTTGCGCGAGGAGGGTGCGCACGAAATTGGCGGCGTGATGCATTGTTTCGTCGAGGATTGGGAAACGGCGAGTGCCGCGATGGATCTCGGCTTTTATATCTCGTTTTCGGGGATTGTGACCTTCAAATCGGCGCGCGCATTACAGGCGGTGGCCAAGCGCATTCCAGCGGAGCGGCTGCTAGTCGAGACCGATGCCCCGTGGTTGGCGCCCATGCCGCATCGTGGCCGACCGAACGAACCGGCCTTCGTGCGGCATACGGCAGAATATCTGGCAGCCTTGCGTGAAGAATCGCTGGCGCAGCTTGCCGAATTTACTTCAAGCAACTTCTTCCAATTGTTTGGCGCTGCGCGCGCAATTTGATGCGGTGCAATTGACGGCGCGCAGACAGTCTGGGCAAAATCTAGCTGCGCCCAATCTCGCGTACGCTTAATCCCGCGAGTCCCTCCGCCCCCGCCTTAGCGATGCCCGCAAGTAATGCTCGGGGAGCGGAATATCGGTGCCGGGGCGATAGGCAAAGCATCCGCCGCGCAGGGCAGTTCACCCCCCGCGCCGAGCGCCAGTAGAGGAAATCACGATGAGTACTCCGGGAAAGAATTTTCGCGACGCCGTCGCGACCCAGCACCCGCTGAGAGTGGTCGGTGCGATCAATGCCTACACCGCGATGATGGCCGAAAGAATCGGGCATCGGGCGTTGTATTTGTCCGGCAGCGGCGTCGCCAGCGCGTCGTACGGACTGCCCGATTTGGGGATCACGTCCCTGGATAACGTGCTGGAAGATGCGCGCAGAGTCACCAGCGCCACCGCCTTACCGTTGCT
>JANOVQ010000425.1:0-4129 GCA_031417495.1 Pseudomonadota bacterium
TCCTCATTTTTTTAAAGTGACAAACGGTGCACTGCAGTGATGCAGAACCCCTCTTCAAAGCCCGCGCAGGGGCGGCTTATCTGCGGTCAATAAATACCCGCTCTTTGCCAATCCACATGGCAGATCTTGCGAAATCGATAAACTTGGTCTCATCGGCAATCGCGAGTTCCATGGCCCGCGCGGCTTCCGGAATGTTCGCCATCGTCATTAAATCGGCACGGTTGAACCAGGCCTCGGCATGACCGGCGTAGGGCGCCGCTTGAGTGCCTCGCGGCCCGGTGAGTTGCGCCTCTAATCCGCTTTCATAACAGTGAACCTGCAGATAGCGCTGCATCCTGAATCCCGTCGAGACGCTGCGAATGAGCGGTCCATGATTGGTTCGCCAGTACAACTGGGTCTCGGCGAGGGTTTGACTCGCTAACGGACGCAGGCAAAAAAAGAGTTTAACGAGCGGACTGTGCTCGGTCGCCACCATGTATTCGGTCGGGTTCACTTGCGGATACTCGTGGGCAAACCACAGCGGCGAGTTTGGCAGATCGATAAAATTCTTCTCGTCTGCGAGCAATTCCATGGCCGCCGCCTGCCCCGCTGGGGTGCCGAAGGCTTTGAACGCATCAGGACTGGTCCACCACAGTTCCGCCACGCCATCGTAAGGCGGCTCCATGCCGCCGCGCGCGGCGGCCAACGCCTCGTTGAGCGGATCGTCCAAGGTGTGGAGCTGAATGTAGCGATGGATCGCAAGGGTCGTCGAATGATGCGCGACCAGGGGACCGTGCACCTCTCGCCAATATTGCTGAAAATCCTGCCGGGACATCCCGGGCTTTCTGCGCAGCGCGAATTCTAAACGGATCATACTGGCCTCCTGTGCAACGGGAACGGTGGCGGAACTTTGCTTATTGGCTAATTCGTCAGGTAACGCCGGACTTCGCGGCCATCCCCAACCCGCCCGGGGTCGGGATCCCTTTGACGGCCTCAATCCCCGGCCATCGAGCAGGGTCAAGATAGGTTCGGTCGTGCACGATCTTGCCATCACGGAACGTCAGAATCGCACACCACGGCGAGAAATAGTCGGGTCGCGCGCTGTCCAGCACCACGGCCTCGACAATCGCCGTGTCATCACCCGCAAAGAGCACCCGATCGATCCGCATCCTGCGCCCCGGGGCGGCGCCGACGATGGCTTTCTCAAGGCGGATAAACTGCGCATGACCATGCGCGGACGCGCCAGTGAAATAGACGTCGGCATCCGGCGCATAACAATCGAGGATCATTTTCTCGACATCGTTGTTATAGGTATCCTGCCAGTGCTCAATCACTTTGAGCATCGCCCGTTGCTGCGCATTCTGCGGCGTTGAGTTTATGGCGGGTGGCGCGGCCAGCACCGTCGCGCCGAAGCTGATGATGAAAACAATTAAGCCGGCGGCAAGGGCTTGTCCGATGCGCATGATTCGTCTCCTTTTGATAAATTTTTCTTCGGTACCGTCACTACCTGCACTTCACGCGCGCGGCAGCAATCAATCGGCATCTAGGGTTTTGCCAACGTTGTCATCAAGGTCGTCACCGGGGCAATCGCGGCGCCATCGAAATAATCGATCCAGTACACAATCTTGCCATCCTTGACCCTGAAGAGCCCGGCGACCGGCAGCGCGAATTTTGATTTGCCGATTGCGAAATGATCGACACGCTGGATCGCGACCCCCTCACCGCCCGCGATGGTGTCCCTGATCTCGGTGCGCACCGTAAACGGGACGATCAAGGGATCCTTCACGAAGAAAGGCGCCAGGAACTCGTGCATCTTCTGGCGCCCCATGATGACGGGGTTTTCACCACTTAACGAGGGGACATTCTCGTAATGACAATCGTCGCTAACGAAGGCCATGATTTTGTCGATGTCGTGCGAGTCCCAGGACGCCAGGAACTCATGCACGACTTTGGCCGCAGCATTTTCCTCCGCGTGAGCGCTCGGCAGCGCAGCCGCAAGCATCAGCGCAATAGTCACCAGATACCGGTTCGGCAGGAATTGCATGATGGATCTCACAGATGGGGATACGTGAAGACTAGGTAACTCAGTGCTCAGGGTCAACCGGCTTCAGCGCGGCGTAGGAGACCACCAGTTTCGCTAGTGGCTACCCATCATTTCGTCGTAGCGCGGGGAAGCCTTCGAAGTGGGCGGCGTACGCTGCCTTAGGGGGTTCGCCACGCAACAGCAATCCTGTGGGCTTGATGTAGCTGTAGATTGCGCGCTGCGGTTGCTCATGCCAACCGATATTGAACGCACAGAGCTTGGGAAAGAACTGCAGCTTGCTGTAGGGCAGATGGTTATGGATCCAGTACGCGAGCGCGCGCCAGTCCGCGCCGGCGGCATACCGATCCGCGAACCACGGCACCACGATGCAGGCCATCGCGCCGCGCTGGCCCGCTGCATCGAGATGATCCCAGATGTGCCCGCCGAAATTGCTGATGTTCGATCCGCAGTTATGGCCTTTTGCATTCCCCAGCGCGTTGACCTGCGGGGATCGGTACGCGGAGCGCACGGCAATGCGTCCGAAGGTGGTTTGCAGCGGCTCCAGCAACTCCTCGCACAGGTGCTTGCCGTTCTCGATGGCGAGATCAGGATTCTCCGGGACGTTCGGCACTCCATACAGATTGCTGATCTCGCTATACAGAAAGTCGCGCATGAAGAACGAGCGCGACAATCTTACGCGACCGAGGTTTTCGAGGGCTGCGATGGAGTGTGGTGAGCGCATGCGAGTTCCTCGACGCGGCGGTATGCGCAATACGTTCTATTCAAATGGTCTCGGCGGAGAAACGGACACCAAGCGCGCGCACCACTTTCATGACGGTTTCGAAGCGCGGCTTGGCGCCGGGGGCGAGCGCTTTATAGAGACTCTCCCGACCGAGTCCCGTGTCTTTCGCGATTTGTGCTATCCCGCGCGCACGCGCCACGTCACCAAGCGCGCTCAACATGAGGTCTGGATCGTCAGTTTCAAGGATCGCCGTCATGTATTCGGCCACCGCCGCATCGTCGGTCAAGTAGCGCGCAGCATCGAACGGCAACAACTTCGTAGACGATTTCGTCTTTCTCATGGTTCTAAACAGAATCGCATCGAAATCGATCCACGACACGGGTCAAGCGCGCAGGAAGTCGCTGGTCGGGCAAAACGCCGTCATTCCAGCGAAAGCTGGAATCCAGGGGAGCTTGATATGCCGCATGGATTCCAGATAACCCCCCAGCCTTCGCTCTGTCTATTGATCGGATTTTTTGCATAGGTTGAGGGTGAGCACGTGAGCGTCCACCCGTTCGGCCAAGCGAAACATGCCGTACCAGATGGCTTGCCACCCAGGTCGGCCGGTGCGTTGCGTATTCATCCAGCCGCCGAGCTTGGCGATCGCCCGATAAGCCCACTCGGCGCTAGGCGGTTGAGCGGGCGGTGCAGTTTTATGGACGGTCATGTAAAGCACACGCCATTCCGCCACACTCAGGATCGTGTCGCAAGGCACTTGCGCCAGTTCCCGTGGCGCTTGATTCCCGCGCGACAGCGGAAACACCAGCTCCTGCAGTTGTAACAACCGGATCGCGACAAACGCCAACACGACGATGCCACGTTCGAGATTGTCGGCCGCACGCGGCCGCAACTCTTCGACCTGTGTCCCGGATTTCCACGCCTTATGAAACTCCTCGATCCGCCAGCGACGACCGTAGATCCACAGCACCTCGAGTGCTTGCGCCCGCGTGGTCACCGCTTCAGTGGTGAGCAGCAGCCACTCCAACGCTTCGACCCCGCTAGGCGCCTGTTCTTCCCGCACCAACAATGCTTGGCAGCACAGACTGCCCACGCCCTTGCGTACCGAGCCGGCGATCTCCACCGCCTGTGCACGCAATGACACCTGCGCACGCCGTGCCGGGCGACCACCCCGCTGTGGGATCTCAATTTCCTGCGTGCCCAGACAAGGCGCCTGCTCCAGCGTGTCCCACAATCCTTGCGCCGCGCCCGCTAGGCGGCGGTCTTGCGCCGCACGCACTACATAACGCCCGCCCACCTGTCGCTGCCATCGCAGATATTCGCTAATGTCGGCCTCGCGATCGCACACCGCAATCATCCGACCACTCAGCGCCTCCCCCAACCGCGCC
>JANOVQ010000426.1:0-4170 GCA_031417495.1 Pseudomonadota bacterium
GTTGAGGTTACCGGCAGCGAAGAAGCGCTGCGCCAGATCTGCCGCCGCTTGGGCGGCGCGCGCAATTTTTTGGCGCATCACCGTCACCTGTTGCGCACCAACCAAGTTGAAATAGGCCGTTTCAACCTCCGCCACGAGATCAAGAATCGCCTGACCTGCCTGTTGTTTGGCGCGTTCGAATTCGCCTTTCGCGAGTCGGCTGCGCATGGGCCTCAATAGGAGATCGGTGAAACTCTGCGCCAGTCCGAAAGTCACTTGGTCCGCCGCCCCGGTCGCGTTCGAATTAAGGATCGCTGCGGAGAAGCGTGGATTCGAGAGACGCCCAGCGTCATAGACTTCCGCCCCGGCAACGCCTAACCGCGCATACTCGGCGCGCATGCGAGGATTGTTGATCAGAGCGATTTGAACGACGTCGTTGGCTGTCAGCGGTGCCTTTAACTTCTCATTCACCAACGCACTTGTATTGGCATCGGCGGCAGCGAACTGGTGGCCGCCGCCCAGCTATCAGCGCCTGCACGTCATTAATGCCGTGCTCGGTGGGCAATCCAGCGCAGCCGGCGAGCAGCGGGATAGCGCAACGATATAACTCTCTTGCAACAGGCATGAGGTTCTCCCAACAGAATTGTGATCACAGCAACAAAGGCGCTGATGATCGCAATCAGGATGCCGGGAACCCCACGTGCGCCTCTCCACAGCAGCTGAGGCTGCGGAGCCACCGGATATCGTAAGGTTTACCCGCGCTGCGCGCGGACTGCGACGATCAGGAGACGATAAGGATGGGAGGCCGGTAAGGTGTACTCAGATGCGCCTCCGGTAAGCGCAATTGCGCGACGGTAGCGGCGTCCAAGACAGAGATGCGATCAAAGTCGATGGAAGTATGCGAAGGAAGTCCCAGCGCTGCCGCGCAGACCAGTGCACACAATCCTATGCACGGGCATTGACATTGGCAGTCTGATCCAGCGCCCGACGCCCCTTCATGGTGGGTGGTTCCCGCATCGTGCGCTTGATGATAGCTAACGTGGGGAGAGGCAGTGAGCAAGGATTGAGGGTTTGGGTGATGCGGAGCCGCACTCGTCGATGAATTCGCATGTTTGTGACACTCGCCCATGCCGACACTCGCGAATCCGGAAATCGGTAACGCGAGTATAAGAAGCACGCTGATAAAGACGCGGATTCGATCCATGTTGTTTACCTAACCTGGATTCGATACCAGCGCAAGCCCTGCGAGTGGGTTAAGGCCATGACCTTCAGCACGCCGTGATTAGCGTGCAGTCGCGCGCCCTACCTACTTTGAGTGTTTGGTGCCGGCAACGCCTCACCAAGTTTTGCTGTTCAGTGGCCTGACTGCAGCATCGCCGCCATTCGCTGATGGATGAGATTGATAGCCTTCAGCGGCCTGAGCATGACTTTGAACTCTATTATCTGACCGGTGCTGTTCCACCGCAGCAGATCGACCCCGTTGACGAGTATTCCGTCGATTTCAGTTTCGAACTCGAGCATGGCATCCGCTTCGCCCACGATCTCCCGCACGTAGCGAAAAGTTGGATTGAAGAAGACGTGAAAGGCTGCACTGAGGTACATGGCCACAAGCTTCCTGCCGCGTTGCGGTGTGTGAACTACCGGTGAGTAGAAGATGGCATCTTCCGCAAGCAGCGTGTTTAAGCCGGAGGTGTCCTGCGAGCGAACAAGGCGATGCCAGGTTCCGAGAGCGTGAGCGGTCATTGGGTCCCTTTGGTGTTTCGTCTAACGCTAGGTGCCGCCTTCTGAGACTGCAACATAATGCTCGACCTCCGGGAATGGAAGATAAAAATGATGTAACAGCGCTTTCCATTCTTGGTATTTCGCGGACCCACGGAAACCTTTCGTATGGTGTTCGAGGGTTTCCCAGCGGACTAGGAGTATGTATCGATTTGCTTTTTCGAGGCAGTGGTTCAATTCGTGAGAAATATATCCTGGCATTGATGGAATGATTTCTTGCGCTTTTAAAAACACCTTCTCGAACTCCGCACTTTGACCGGGACGGATATCGAGAATGGCAACTTCCAGAATCATGGATTCAGTGTCCGCGCCTAAGGACTTTTTTTTCATAAGTACGGCGTGCCATCTTTATGCACAAACGCCCAGTTACCATCAACCCGGGTCGCCTTGAGATCGTCATCGGGATAACTTCCTTCGTCTCCTGGAGTTCGGTCGCCAATCTCAAGATAACTCACTTCTTCGGTTGTGTTATTCAGTAAGCGGTAGCCGTTTCCAGTGTGCCGCGCTTAAATCCGGCACACATTCCCGGCGCTAATTCGGTGAAGCCTTCGTCGGTATGTAAGGTTGGGCGACCACGCAATATATAAACGAACTCGTCTTGTAATGTGTGTGCGTGGCGGATTGATGAAACGGCGTTAGGGACGAGATTAACGAGATTGACGCCGAAATTCTCCAGGCCAAAGAGATCACCGAGAACGCGCTTTTGCCTTCCGAACATTTGTGAAGCGAACGGCTCAGGGTAGACGGACGACTTGGTTCGAACCGGAACGTCGCTTACCTTAACGGCAACGGGTGTCGTGTGCTTAGTCATCATTTTTCTCTGCCATTAAAAATGAGCGGCAAGGTGCCTTTTCTTGATTACCTGCGGAGTCACTGAGTGCGCATCGGAGGTCTCCTAGGATACCCAGCATTCGAACTGCCAGTGAGGTGTTCCAATGAGTCGTTCTCCGCTTGCGACCATCAAATTAATTATCAATGCCTTTGCCCAAGGTGATATCCCCTCGCTGCTTGCGTGTTTGGCGGACGATGCAGAATGGGAATATGGTCTCTGTTCCCAGAACGTTCCGTGGTGCCAGAACCGCCGAGGGGTCCAAAGAACCACCGAATTCTTTCAGAGTCTCGCGACACTCAACACCGCGCATTAATTGCGCCGGCCACTGTGCTAAACCCTAAGTGCCGGCCCAGCAACACGGCGGATCGATTCGGCGACCTTTTGGTACAGATGCGTGCGGTCGGCACCTTGAGTAACCACCGCGGTTGCCTTAAAGCTTGCACCGTTCATTTCCACGAGTTCTTCAGGATTCTTGAACAGATTGTGAAACCAAGTCGGGTTTCGATTAGCACCTGCCATGGATGCGATGATGACTAGCCGACCATCGATGATTTGATAGGCCACTGGAACGGCACGCTTCTCGCCGGTCTTCGCCGCGCCGTCTAGTCACGAGCTGGCCGGAATTGCGCTGGTTAACTTGCTTCCGCAGGCTGCCGCGCCCACGGCACTTCGCAGGCTTGCCCGAGTACTACCTCCTCGTGGACGGCCACATTGCCATGTGGTCCCGCGCACCATGAGGGCATCACCATCGAATATAGCCCGCCGCCACCAGCAGTAAGCACATGGATGTTGGCGGGGTTGCGCGCGGCGGGCAGCGGATCACCACTCCCCATCAGCATCTTGGTATTGAGTGCGGACAACACGCTGCGTGATGTTGCCGCGCGGCGGCTCAATTCCTGTTGAATAGATTCTCGCGTATGCCCGGCCGCGCTCAAGACCCGCGCGTGATCCGGATTCAACACGATCACCATCGCGGCAGCGCCGCCCAGATGAGCATTGTTATTGCCGGGATTGGCGAGCGCGATTGCGAGCGTGTTGAGCAGGCGTTCAGCCGCTTGCGGATCATCTCCATCGCTCGCAAAAAAAGTCGAATGCGGGCCCGCGACGCCGACCACTGTCACCGCACTCTGCGCAGCGTCGTAACCGAAGCTGGTATGCAGCGGTGGAAACGGCGAAGCGGCCTCGTCTTCGGCGATGCAGAACGTGAACTTCGCGGGATGCCCGTGCAGCGCCATGTCGGATTCGCCGGGACGCGCACCGCCGATGTTGATCATCGCCAGGCGCAACGCGCGGCCGATGCTGGCGTTGGCGCGATGACCAGGTCCCATCAGCCCGAAGCCATGTGCGAGACCGCAAGCCCCTCGTGCAGCGCCGTTGACGATGATGAGCGGCGCAATGCAATGGGTGGTCGATTGCATCTCCGTGAGATCAAATGCCGGCTGGCAGATTGCGCGACAGGCGGCGAGCACCACCGGAAAATAATCCGGCAGGCAACCAGCCATCACGGCCGCAATCGCAATCTTCTCGACCGTCGCCGCCCCGCCCAGCGGGCCCATTTTGCCGATGACAAGATCTCCCTC
>JANOVQ010000427.1:0-2247 GCA_031417495.1 Pseudomonadota bacterium
GCTTCGTCGCCGACGGCAATCTCATCTCGGGCGTGGGCAAACTGCCCTTCAACACGGATGGCGGCGGGCTCTGCAACAACCATCCTGGCAATCGCGGCGGCATGACCAAAGTGCTCGAGGCCGTGCGCCAATTGCGCAACGAGGCGCATCCTGCGGTCCAGGTAAAGAATTGCGATCTCGCACTCGCGCATGGCACCGGTGGCTTGCTCGGCACCCGGCACGGCAGCGCCACGCTCATTATGGAAAGGGTCTAACGATGGCGGCTACCAAGCAAGACGCAATGAGCGCGGATCTGGCGCTGGAACCTTACTGGGCCGCAGCGCGCGAAGGTAAGCTGCTACTCAAACATTGCCGCAGTTGTGACAAGACGCATTACTACCCGCGTCCGCTGTGTCCCTTCTGCATGAGTGCGGACACCGCGTGGGTGGAGGCTGCAGGAAATGGCACTATTTACTCCTGGAGCGTGGAGCGGCGCGCTACGCCGCCGTACGCCATGGCCTTTGTGACCTTAGCGGAAGGCCCGACCCTGCTCACCAATATTGTGGAGGTCGATCTCGACACGCTTGCAATTGGGCAATCCGTGAAGCTTGGCTTTGAGACGCGCGAAGGTCAGCCGGTGCCGGTGTTCAGGCGAGTCTGAAAATTACCACCGGTTTCTCACGTTGAGGTGAGCCTGCGAACCCCAACATTTCGTTAGCGGATTGAGTGCCATAGGGCCATAGGGCGGAAAGGCGCAGCGCGTTTCCGCCCTATGGGTTCACCCCAACCTCCCCGGATCAAGAACGCCGCCAACGCGACTCCCCTCAACCAAAATTGATTCCCTGGTAATCCTCGTCAGCCACCTGCGTGATCGTGGCGCGAAACTTCGGGGCGCCGCCGTTGTACACCAGATAGCGGACTTTGCCATGCTCGTGGCCCGGGACATTTGAGTTATAGCCCGTGAACCAGCCCTTGGCTTTGCGCATCAGCACGGCGCTGTACATCTTGACCACATGATTGGTCCAGCGCGCTTCGGCTTCTGGCGTGGCATCGATGCGGGTGTGGCCGTGCTTCCAGGTGTACTCGAGCAATCTGGTCACCCACTCCACACCAATTTCAATTCCGCGGGGAAAGTTGGTCGAGGCCGAACCGCTCTGCGGGCCGGCTACGGTGATGAAGTTGGGGAAACCGCTGATCTGCATGCCCAGGAAAGTGACCGGGCCATCTTTCCACTTATCGCGCAGGCGCTGACCGCCCACGCCCCGAATGTCGATGCGATCATAGGAACCGGTGATCGCATCGAAGCCGGTGGCATAGACGATGATGTCGAAATCGTAATCCCGCGCGGTGGTGCGCAGCCCGGTCGGGGTGATGCACTCGATGGGGGTTTCCTGGATATCGACCAGCTGCACATTCTCGCGATTGTAGGCTTCGTAGTAACGCGTCTCTAACGGCACACGCTGGATCCCGAAGCCGTGATCTTTCGGGATCAATTTCTCGGCCAGTACGGGATCTTTCACGCGCGCGCGGATTCTGCTCGCGATGTACTCGGAGAACTCCGCATTCGCCGCTTCATCCATGAAAATCTCGCGGAAGTTGCTGAGCCAGATCCCAAATCCCGGTTCGTCGTATAGCCGATCCCACAGTGCGCGGCGCTCCTCCGGCGTGACTTCGTAGAAGCCGCGCCGGTCGGGTTCGTGTTCGAAACCGCCGGGTGTGCGCAGGCAGGTCTCAAAAATTTCATCGTAGCGCGTGCGGATGTCGGCCATCTCTTCTTTTGAGATTGGGCCGTTGTTGAGCGGCGCGCACCAGTTCGGTCGCCGTTGAAACACCGTGAGTTCGCCGACTTTGTCGGCGATTTCACCGATCACCTGCACACCTGTGGCGCCGGTGCCAATCACCGCCACCTTCTTGCCCGCCAGTGAGACGCCGTCGTGCGGCCAATCGTAGGTGTGGAATGAAGGCCCCTTGAAACTTTCCATGCCGGGAATGCGTGGCGGCGTGGGCGCGGAAAGCAAGCCGAGGCCGGTGATCAGAAAACGGCACGTGAGGTCGCGACCATCCGCGAGACGCAAGCGCCACAGATTATTGTGCTCGTCGAAATGGGCCGACTCGACCTTGGCATTGAACTGCATGTATTTGCGCAGATCGAATTTGTCGGCCACATGGTTTAGATAACGCAGGTTCTCCGGCTGACCCGAGAAGCGCTCCTTCCAAGCCCATTCCTCGAGCAGTTCCTTCGAGAACGAAAAGCCATAGGTATAGGAC
>JANOVQ010000428.1:0-2340 GCA_031417495.1 Pseudomonadota bacterium
AACTAAAATCCCCTCAGCCCGAGTGTCCGGTGAGAATCGGGGGCAAGTGACCGCGATTCAGCACGATCGGCCCTGCTGACGGCATTCGAATTCAACTCCGGCGGGGCTCGATTTCGGCGCATAAGACGTTTCCCGTTCCTATAGCCGCTGATCCGTTTATGCTTGGACTATATCAAGTCGACCTAATCGGAGATTTTCAGTTGCCATGAACACCGGCAAGCGCCAACTCCTTGCGATGCTGTCGGGCGACGTGGCCGGCTACAGCCGGCTCATGGCGGCGGATGAAGAAGCGACCGTGAAGATGCTCGCGGCATATCGCGACGTTATCAGCATCACGGTGGTCAGCCACCATGGTCGGCTGGTCGATTTCACCGGCGATAATTTCCTGGCGGAATTCGGCAGCGCGGTGGATGCCATCCGTTGTGCCGCACAGATCCAGATAACACTCCACAGCCGCTCGCTCGACGTCCCCGCTGAGCGCCGCATGCAATTCCGGCTCGGTGCGCACCTCGGCGACGTTCGCATTGAGGGCGATCGGATCTATGGGGATGCAGTGAACATCGCTGCCAGGCTGGAGGGTTTGGCGGAGGTGGGCGGGATTTGCCTGTCGAAGCAGATGATCGAGCAGATCTCGGGGCAGTTAGACTTCAGCTGCGAAGACCTCGGCGAGCGGACGTTGAAGAATATCGCGGCTCCGGTCCATGCTTTCAGCATGCCGGCCGAGGCGCTCGTCGCCGCCTCATTACCGAGCCGCAATGCCGATAGCAGTCCCGTCGAATCTGAATTATTGCGAGGCATTCCGACGATCGCGGTGCTCCCTTTCGCAAATCTGTCGAACGACCCCGAGCAGGCGCATCTGGTTGACGCGATGACCGTCGACATCATTACCGGGCTGTCGTGCGATCGGCGTTTGTCGGTAATTGCGTATAACTCGGTGAAGTCGTTCAAGGGGACAGATCCCGACCTCAAGGCCATCGGCAGAACCCTCGGCGTGCGTTACATCGTCGCCGGCACCGTGCGTTACCTGGGACCGCGCATTCGCGTCGTCACCGCGCTCATCGACGCCGAAACCGGCCGTGAGATCTGGGGCAGCAAGATCGACCGCGCGGCCGCCGAATTGTTCGATATCTTCGACGAACTAATCGAAGCCATCGTGACCGCGCTGGCGTCAAGTTTGCGAAAGACCGAAGTCGAGCGCTTTCGGCGTACGCCCCCAGAGCAGCTCGACGCGTGGGCGCTCGCGACGCGGGCGCATGCGGCGCGAAGCTCGGGCACCATGGATGAGTGCCTGAGTCTGGCGCAGCGTGCAGTCGAGATCGATCCGAAGTACGCCTACGCCTGGGCGGTGTGGGGCTTTCTGACCGCGTTCAAGTTTCCGATGGGGGTGAGCAAAGATCATCCCGCGGACATCGCAGACTCGCTTGCTTATACCGACAGGGCGCTCTCGCTCGATACTTTCGACCCCGGCAACCTTGTCGCGAAATCCGTCGCGCTGCAGTACGGTGGCCGACCCACCGAATCATTGAGTTACCTGCAACAGAGCTTGCGACTCAATCCGAGCGATGTCCTTGCCCATCTTTACTATGGTCGCGGCCTGATGTTCTCCGGCAAGCCCGAATTGGCCATCGCGCATTTCGAGCGATTCAGGCGACTGAATCCGCACGATACTGGCGCCCACATGGCCGGGATGTATCACGCTATCGGCCTTACCTTCCTGCAACGCTGGGCAGAGGCCGAGCTGGTCGCGCGCCAGTCGCTCGCGGAGTGCGGGGGACGTAATCCCTGGTCGTGGGCATTTCTCGCCATCGCACAAGGTGGTCAAGGGAAATTTGACGACGCGGCCGCCGCGATCGCTGATCTGGTGAAGCTTTCTCCGCATTGGACGCGAGGCTTTATCGAGAATTTCCTGACCGAGTGCCAGGAAGATAAAGCGTTACTGGCGCCGTTGTTCGAAATCCTGAGAATCGTATGGCCGTAGCGCGATGCTCAACGCGAGTAGACGGTATCGAATTTTCTGCCACACTCACTAGTCGGCAACAAATAGGAGACCACTGCGATGAGTACGCTCAAAGGTGGATGTCTGTGCGGTGCTGTGCGTTTTGAAGCGGAGGGCGATCCTCTGTTCAGCACGAACTGCCACTGCCGGGATTGCCAGCGCGCAAGCGGCAGCGGTTACTTGCCGCTGATGGCCTTTCCGGCAGCTGCGGTGCGGGTGACCGGGGTGGTCAAGAGTTTTCATCGCCGAGCAGATTCGGGCGCATCGACTTCCGAAAGTTTCTGTCCGGAATGTGCCGCGCGCCTGTACGGCCAAGCCGACGTGCTCCAGGGCATGGTGGTGCT
>JANOVQ010000429.1:0-1687 GCA_031417495.1 Pseudomonadota bacterium
CGTCGACCCGCGCGGCGCCGTTCCTACACTTCATTCTGCAGGAAACCAAACGCCGCCAACTTCCATCCGACCTCGCCTTGTTGCCAATTTTAGAAAGTGGTTATGAGCCTACCGTCGTGTCGCCTTATGGTGCTGCTGGCCTCTGGCAGTTCACGGCTGGCACCAGCAGTACATTCGATTTGCGGCGCACCGCGTGGCGCGATGACTGTCTGGACGTCGTGGTGTCAACCAAGGCTGCTCTCGACTATTTGGGCGCCCTACACGAGCGCTTCGACGGCGACTGGTTGCTAGCCATTGCGGCTTACAACTCAGGTTGGGGCAATGTTGAACGCGCCATCGCGCAAAATCGGCGCGCGGGGCTAGCGACCGACGTGTGGTCCCTGCCTTTGACTGCGGAGACCCATAAGCTACTTGCGCGGTTTCTCGCACTGGTGGAAATCTATCGGCGACCAACCTACTACGGTCTTATCCTGGAACCGCTGTCAGACCAGGCGTACTTCACGCCCCTGGTCTTACGCAAACCGACCGATCTGCGACGCCTGGTGCAGCTCGCACACATCGACGAACAGACTTTTCGCAACCTCAATCCAGGACTTAAAGGTTGGCACACCGGTCCAACGAGTGGGCAAACAATCCAGGTGCCCGTGAGCGCACGCGACGCCGCGATCCGCGTGTCCGCGCTGCTTGGACCCTCCGTACCGCCGGCTCCGCAAGCCCTGGTCACCAACGCTCCAGCGCCTGGTGCGTCAATTGGCGCGACTAGCTCGTATGCCGCGAAGCGCGGGGACTCCCTGTGGGTGATCGCGCGGCGCTTCGATACACGGGTCGCCCAACTCGAGCACCTCAATAAGATTAGCCGCGATCATCCATTGCGGATCGGACAGCGGATTACGCTGCCCCTGGCCGGGACTCGCCAACGAGCGCTAGCCAGCCCCGTAATCAAGCAGAAGGTAGTGCGCTACCGCGTTCGGCATGGCGATTCGCTGTGGACGATTTCGCGCCAGTTCAAGGTCACGATTGGCGACTTGCTGGCTTGGAACAGCCTGCCTGCCAAGGCCACTCTGCAACTCGGGCAGGAACTCGTTGTTTATAAGACTGGTTAAAACCGTCCTCAGCCTGCAGTTTTTCAAGGGGACACCGCGTCAAAGCCCGCCCGCGAACACGACTCGGTTGCGGCCGGCGCGTTTTGCACTGTACATCGCGGCATCTGCAGCCTGGACCAGGGCCGCCGGATCCGCGGGCACCTCGGGCGCAGAATACGCCACGCCCACACTTGCCGTGATGGCGAAGGCATTCGGCGCGATGCCCATTGGCGCACTCTCAATATTGTGCCGAATCCGCTCTGCAATATTGGTAATTGCCGCCAAGTCATTTGCGACAATGACGATCAAAAACTCTTCCCCGCCATAACGGCCCACAGCGTCGTAAGGTCGAACCGCCTCGACCATGCGCTGGGCGGCCGCGCGGAGCACCCGATCACCCACTAGATGCCCGTGTTCGTCGTTGACCCTTTTGAAATGGTCAAGATCAACCACTGCGACGCCCACGCCGAGCTGCTGGCGGAGGGCGCGCGCATGCTCACGAGCGAGGGTTTCAAGAATGCCGGCGCGATTCCACGTTTGGGTCAGATCATCACGCAGCGCCTGATAACGGGCCGCGTCGAGCGCGTTGGTAAGTTCTGATTGCG
>JANOVQ010000430.1:0-3627 GCA_031417495.1 Pseudomonadota bacterium
TTGGCTGCAGGCGGTATCGTTACGGGACGCCAGATGGCAGCCTGTATGGCGATGGGGGCAGCGGGTGCGTGGACTGGCTCGGTATGGCTCACCACGGTAGAAGCGGAGACTTCACCCGTGGTGAAAGAAAAAATGCTTGCAGCGAGTTCGCGCGATACAGTGCGCGCCAAATCGCGCACCGGAAAATATTCTCGCCAGCTACGCTCAGCGTGGACCGCCGCCTGGGAATCTCCCACGGCACCGGCGCCACTCCCAATGCCGTTGCAGTCGAGTCTGGTCACGCCAGCGATTGAGAAAATTGACAAGCTCGCCGCCAGCGGACATCCCGGCGCGCGCCAACTCGCGACGTATTTCGTGGGCCAGGGCGTGGGACTTATGCACAACAGCCAATCCGCCAAGGCAGTGGTCTATGAATTTATGGCGGATTTCCTGGCGGCCAGTGAGCGGTTGCAGCTGGTGGTTGCGGAGTAGGCGCGTCCCTTTTCTTGCACCCCAAGCAGGCACAGGCAATTGCGCGCAGGCTAAAGGTAGGTTGGGGCGAGCGCGCGAACCCCAACTTAAGATGGGCTCGCGCGGCAGCCTGATCGACAAATAACCTGCTCATGTCTCTGGCACGCCCTCCAGCAGCTGCCGCTGCATCATCCAGTCGATACAGATCTGCGTAGCCTCGGCGAGCTGTTCACGCTGGCCGAGATAGTAGTGGTTAGCGCCGCGGACCAGGTGACGTTCCTTTTCACCGGCGAGACTGGTGAAGATGCGCTCGGTGTGACTGGGTGGGCAGGCATCATCCGCCGCGTTGGCGACCACTAGCGCGGGAATCGTGACCTGCGGTCCCTGGCGCTCGGTGTTGGCATGGGAATCGTCGAGGCTCCATTGCGACAGCCAGCTGCGCAAGGTCGAGAAACGCGCGAGGCCTACCGGCCCGTTGTTGACGATCGCGGGATCGCCCAGATAGCACCGGCCCGGGGTGCGTTCATTTGGCTCAAGCGTGGCATCGAGCCAGCGTGGATCGGCCATGGTGCCGTAGGTCACGAAGCAGCGTTCGAGATCAGGGCCGCCGCGTCGTTCGAGATCCTGCAAAGTCTCGCGGACCCAGGCCGTGATGCGTCGATTGCGTGCGAGTTGAGCGGCGCGATAGTGAGCCACGAACTCGGGCGTGTAAGGCGGGAGTGGACCACCGGCTTTGGCGTATAAATCGAATGCTGGATCACGTTGATTGGGATCGTGTTCGTCGCGGATTGAAGGATCGATCGATTCCGTCATGATACTTGCCCGCGAGACATGCGCCGCGAGCTGCATGAGTCCATCAGCGCGCGGCAGCCCTGACAAATCGATAGGTTCACCGCCGGGCGTGGCGGTGACGGTCGCGCGTTCGGCCTGGGCTTGGTAGTAAACAGAGAGTGATGCCCCGCCGCTCCATCCCGCCAGAATCACGTGCTTGTAGCCGAGCTGTTCGCGCGCATAACGCACATATTGGCCGAGATCGATCAGGACTTTTTCCATGATCAAGGTTGAATCGTTGTGCGGATAACGACTGGCGCAGCACAGCACCGGCAATCCGCGTCGGGCAAATTCGCGCGGCATCGGCAGCGTATTCACCGTCGCGGTCGGATGCATGAACACCAGCACGGTGTCCTTGCTCGCATCCGCGCGCCGCATGTGCAGGCCTTCGAGCAGCACGAGATCGTGGCCGCCACCATAGGTTTCCTTGAAACTCGAAGTCGAACTGAAGGTGATGAGAATGGGCGTGGATTCAAATTTTATTTTTTCGCGGGCCATGGGGTTCTCCAACTAACTAAATTTGAGTCTTTGTGAAGTCTGGTGGGGGGGTTGTAGTGTGCAGGGCAGATCCGCGCAGCGCCTTCCGCCGAATGTGCAACGACCTTCCGAACCCCGTCATCCCGGAAATGACGGAGTCATTATCCGGGATCCACCCTGAACCTTGCGCGCCCATGGATCCCGGCTCTACGCCCGGGATGACGGGGTTTGGTGCAAGCCCAGCGTTGTTTCAATAGTCTCATTTGCGGATTTCTATCACCACGGGATCGACCTTTAACGGGCGCCGCGTCTCGACCATGATGATCGACCACTCCAGTCTGCTGTGCTGGTCCCATTCTTCAGTGCTGCGTTGGCGCAGTTTCTCACCGAAGCCATGATGCAGCCCCTGCGGTTCATGGCTGATCACGCCAGCCTGCATTGGCCGCCCCAGCGCGTTGCCGCCATGAATAAGCGCGACCTCGTCGTAATCCGCATTGCGGTGATACCAGGGCAGCCGTTCAACCCCGCGCACCGTTTCAAAGGGACGCGGGAGTAGATTGATGATGTTCACGCCGGGGGCAGTCAAAAAGCAGTGCATCGAGGGTGGCAGGTGCAGACTGTCCGACATGATCACGTTCCAATCGCGAATATTGAAGGCGAAGGGAAACAGATCGCCCTTCCAGCCCAGCACCTCGCACGGGTGATCTTTGAAGAATAGAGAAGAATATTCGTGGTCGTACTTCACGCGGACTTCGTATTCTGCGGCCTGTAACAGCGCAGGCGCGGGTTCCGGCACGCGCACCAGGTCCACATCGAACGGCGCGAAACGCCCGAGGCCGACATAGAACGGTGCGCTCAATTCACCCACCGATTCGCAGCCGAACAACAACGACTCGGCGCCCGTCATCACCCAACGGTGAGTAATGGATTTTGGAATCACCACATAGTCGCCGGGCTCGAATGGCAGTGGACCAAACTCGGTTTCCACGATGCCCATTCCCTGGTGTACGAACCAGCATTCGTCGCCATCGACATTGCGCCGATAGAAGGGCATCGAGCCGCGCCGGCGTGAACACCAAATGGTGCAGTCATCGTTAAAGAACAGGCGCTGCGGGAGTCCTGCGGGATCACTGTGATCACTGGTGAGCAACGTTGAACCCTGGATGAGCGTGGAGCGGAAGCGGCCGGTAGCTCGGAACTTGGTCGGATCGTGCGCGCGATACAATGCGGCAGAGCGGCCGTCAAAGCCGTCGCGCGTGAGCTCATCTTCCAGCATGCCGTCGAGATCACGATGGGCCTGGCGCGTGGTGCGGCCGCGCGCGTGTTGGATCAAGGTTCGCATGTGTGTGCTCCGCGAGAATCAGGTTCGGAACGTTTAAAAACTGAAATAAACCCCCACCTCGATCACGTGAAATTTCTCGTCATCGCCGAAGGCCTCGATCGCGGCGGCGCCCGGAAACATTACCCCATAGGCCGCACTGACGGCGATCTGGTCATTCACGGTCCAGTCCGCGTAGAGGTTCAACTCATCACCGAAGTGACGCGCGACGACCGGCGTGCCGAGATAATTGGATTCGGCGAGCGCGAAGGTGCCGCCGATGACCCCAACCGTCAATGGCGCGCAGGGCGTTGCGGCCAGGTGGACCAGATGATTGCGTTGATTGTTGTTGAACAACAGCCAGCCGCCGATGACTTCGCCCTGGAACCAGGTGCCCCAGCCGCGCTGGTCGAAACCATAGAACAAGGGGTCGAAATCGCGGCGCAGGGTGTCGCTTGAATTCGCATCGCCTGAGAAATAGGCATAGCGGTAACTCAGGCGCGGTGCCCACGGCAGGGTCTCAAAGTGGTAGATGGTTTCCGCATACCACG
>JANOVQ010000431.1:0-5668 GCA_031417495.1 Pseudomonadota bacterium
GGGCGAGTTGGATGCGGGCGATCCGTTCGATGTCACTGAAGAGGGTGATCTCGATGCCTTGATGGCGGATCGCGAAGATTTCTTCAAGAGCAGTGGTTCGCAGCACGCCTATGTGGCGCCGCCCGAAATCGCAGCGGATGCTGGCGATAACACCTTTGATGACGAAGCGGCAGGCACTGTGGCACTCGCCGGCATGCGCCCGCTCGCCGACCCGGGCGCGGCGGAACGCACGCAGGTATTAGCCACACAAGTGTTAGCCGCAGCCACCCCTGCGCCCAGCGCCGCGCTTGGTCTTGACGCCGATGCCTCGGCCTTCTTTGACGACGGCACGGTGGGGCCAGCGCCCGATCTCATGCGCGGACCGGTACCTGAACTCGATAGTGACCTGGACATGTTGGACGTCACCAAAGTCCCGGCGGGCATTGGTGATGACGATCTCACTGGCAATTACGCGCCGCCCACAGCGGTCATGCGCTCGCCCGTCCCCGGCGAACGCACCGGCAATAAGCCGCACATGGATACAGGACGTTTTGGGGAACTCACCACGCTCTCCCGCGAGTTGGATGAGAGCCAGGGTGCGCACGCAAATTCTGACGATTTCCTCGAAACTGGTGCCTTTGCCGCACGCGGCACCTTGCTTCCGGAACGCCCGAGCGAGGTGGTGGGGGAGGCGACCTCAGTGAAGGAATTCGCGAACACTGGAAAGTTCAAGCCCGCGTCGCCCGCGACGGAGACGGACCACCCGTCGCGTACCGTGAGCGAAGATATCTTCGATGTCACGGGCAGTCCGGGCGACATTCCGGCCCAAGAGACGGTGGTGCTCGACAACTCGCCGCTCCACGCGAAGAAGAAGGACTCAGACCCTAAGCCGCGCTGAATGAGAGCACCCAACACGTTGAGGTTTAAGCCTCCAACGATCACGCGTGGTGTGCAAGTGTTGTGACCGATAAGGCGTTTGAACTACTCGCGCACTTGCGCGATGGGCGCACGCATTCAGGTGAAGATCTGGCCGCCGAATTTGCCGTCAGTCGCGCGGCGGTGTGGAGCAGGGTGCAGCGCCTGCAAAGTCTCGGCGTAGAGATCTACGCGGTCGCCGGCAAGGGCTACCGGTTATCGAAGCCCTTCGAATTTCTGAATGCGGCAGCGATTACTGTTGGCCTGAACGAGGAGGCGCGCGCGGCATTAGTCGACGTGCAGCAGCTCGAAGTCACTGATTCCACCAACCAACAGCTGCTTCAGCGCGCCATCACGCAGTCGATTCACGGGCATGCCTTATTGGCGGAGTTTCAAACAGCTGGTCGCGGCCGGCGTGGCGATGCCTGGATCGCGCCGCCGGGCAGTGGCATCTGCCTCTCGCTGGGTTGGCGTTTTGAAGCGCCGCCCAGCACCATGAGCGCGTTGAGTCTCGCCGTCGGCATCGCGGTCGCGCGCACGGCGCAGAGTTTCGGCCTGGCACAGGTGCATCTCAAGTGGCCGAACGATGTGCTCTATCAAGGTCGCAAACTCGCCGGCATTTTGATCGAGATGCGCGCTGAATACGGCGGCCCGAGCACAGTCGTGATCGGCATTGGACTGAATTCGCATATTCCACAAGCAGTGCGCAGCGCGATCATTCAGCCGGTGGCCGATCTGAGTGAGGCGCTGGCAAGCCCGCCCGGACGCAACGAAATCGCGGCCAAGTTACTTTCGCAGTTGGTCGCAGTGTTGAACGAATTTACGGCCAGTGGTTTCGCACCGTTCAGTGCTGATTGGCGGCACTACGATGGTCTTGTCGGGCAGCGCGTGCAGCTCGACTTGCCGGACCGCAGGGTGATCGGGACGGCGCATGGAGTTGATGCAAGCGGCATGCTGGTGATTGAACATGATGGCCGCCGCGAGAAATTTCTGTCCGGCCATGTGCGCCTGGTTACTGCGGGATAAACGCGGCATGAGGTTACTCATCGATATCGGCAATTCGCGCATCAAGGGCGGACTGGAGAGCACCGGGAAAATCCGTCTCCTGGCGCCGTACGATTGGCGTCAACTGTCTGCCTCCGAGGCTTTCACGCGCAGCTTTGGCGCGTTGGCACGACCAGCACGCGTGCTCGTTTCTAATGTTGCCGGCAATGCGATCGCGACCGCCCTCACCCAATGGACGCAAGAACGCTGGGCGTTGACCCCGGAATTCATTGCCGTTCAGGCGAATTGTGCCGGGATGCACACTTGTTACGAGCGTCCTGCCCAACTGGGGATTGATCGCTGGCTCGCGGCACTTGCCGGTTATACGTCTGTACGCGGCGCCGTGTGCGTGGTGGATGCCGGTACCGCGCTCACCGTCGACGTGGTGACCGCTGGCGGCGAACATCGCGGCGGTCTGATTGCGCCAGGCCTGGCGCTGATGGCGCGCAGCCTGACCCAGGGTACGGCGCAGCTCGCACTTGATCACGTGCAGGTAATTGATCGCTTTGCGACCAACACAGCGCATGCGATTTCGTTGGGTTGTCGGGAGGCGATTGCGGGAATTCTGCTCCGCGTAGCCGCGCGTTGGCAGCGCGAACTGCACGAAGTGCCGCGCTGGTTAGCGACCGGCGGCGAGGCTGAAGTGCTCAGAGAACTCAGCCCGGTTCCCATCGAAGTTCTCCCTGATCTGGTGCTGCGCGGTCTCGTGATCGCGGCTGACGCCGCGCCCTGAGCTGTTGGAAGTATTGCGATGAAATGGCTCGCGATAGTACTCGTGCTTGCCAATGTGGGATTTTTCGGTTGGCGTTATGAACGGCAGCTGCGCAGCGCGCATACCTTGCCCTCGGCGCTCGTGCCGCTCCCCGCGAACACGCCAGGTCTGCGTCTGCTGAGTGAGCTTGACGAGCTGCCGCCGCTGCGCGCAGCGGCGGCGGGGCCCGGCGCGGCATCCGCGAGTAACGCGGCCCTTTCGGCAGCAGGCGTGCCATCGCTGACGCCGCCGGAACCTGCTGTGGTTGTGGCCCCAGCCGTTGAATCGCCGCCACCAAGCGCCGCGCTGGCGACACCGCGCATCCAGCCCGATCTCGCCGCGCCCGAACCCCCGACGATATACGCGCGACCGGTTGCGGGTGGCGGCGTCGCCTCCGATCACTGCGTGGAGATGGGGCCATTTCCGGCCACCAAGGATGCCGACGCGATCGAGCACTGGCTGATCTCCCGTGCCACCGCTGTGCAGCGCATCGTTCAAGTGGTGCGCAAGCGAAAATTTTTCTGGGTGTATCTCGCACCGAAGAACGCCGAGGAGGCTAAAGCCGAAGTGGCTGATCTTGAACGCAAGGGCGTACGCCATTATCGGCTCGTGCAGCGCGACGGTTTGCAGCACGCGATTTCGCTCGGCCTCTTCAGCAACCAGGAGGCCGTGAATCGCCGCTTGTCCGAAATGAGTCAACAAGGCTTTCAAGCACTGGTTGTGCCCCACCTCGAAGTGACGGCCTATGAATGGCTACGCGCGAATCTCGCGCTTGGTTACGCCGATCCGGATGCGCTCCCACGCGACCAACTGGCCGGTGCTGCGGTACAAACGATCGACTGCGCGAAAATTGCCGATCTCGCTTTGAGCCCCTAGAATCATGCACCTCGCGCAAGAATGTTTTTTTGCTCAGGCCGGATTAGCACAGTGGTAGTGCAGCGGTTTTGTAAACCGAAGGTCGGGGGTTCGAGTCCCTCATCCGGCACCATCACCCAGTTCAATACCATCCAGTAAAGTTCACTAAGTTCCAGTAACTCCATAAAAAAATATATGTTTCGTATCCAAAGACATCTTTCCTGATGTTTTGACAGCTGACGGTAAGTGACGGTAGATTTGGCGGTATCTTGGCTAGAAATTATCCAGATACCGTCATGCCACTAACTGATACTGCGATCCGCAACGCCAAACCGAAACCCACGCCAAGCAAGCTTTCTGACGGGGGCGGTCTCTATCTGTTCCTCAGTCCAAGCGGTGGCAAATGGTGGCGATTCGACTATCGATTTGACAAGAAGCGTAAGACACTCGCGTTGGGCGTATACCCGGATGTCGGGCTCAAGGACGCGCGCATTCGTCGGGATACTGCCCGTAAGCAACTTGCCGATGGAATTGACCCTTCCAATCAACGCAAAGCAGAAAAAGCGGCGCGCGCGGTGGCCGGCGCTAATACGTTTGAGGTCGTGGCGCGCGAATGGCACGCACAGCGTGCGAAGGCGCTCGCACAAACGACCCTTGACGGAATTATGATGCGGATGAACAAGCATCTTTTTCCATGGCTTGGTCAGAGACCAGTCGTTTCGATTGTGGCGCCAGAGCTGCTCACAGTCTTGAGGCGCGCTGAAGCCAATGACCTGGGCGACACGCCGCGCAGGTTGCGCCAATATTGTGGTCAGATTTTTCGATACGCAATCGCAACCGGTCGCGCCGAGCGTGATCCCGCCGCGGATCTGCGGGGCGCACTTAAGCCGCATAAGCCGACCCATCACGCTGCTATTGTCGAACCGAGAGCAGTCGGCGCACTCCTGAGAGCGATAGACTCATATTCTGGGGAGCCAGTTACCAAGGCAGCTTTGCGAATTGCGCCGCTAGTGTTTGTGCGGCCTGGAGAGTTGCGGCGTGCTGAATGGTCGGAGATCGATTTCGAAGCAGCGGTTTGGCGCATCCCGGCGGCACGCATGAAAATGCGCGACACTCATATCGTGCCACTTTCGCGACAGGCGATAGCTATACTACGCGACCTGCAACCCATCACGTCTCGCAGCTGTTACATTTTCCCGAGCATACGTTCCGCGCGGCGACCTATGTCCGAGAACACGATTACCGGGGCGTTACGCCGTTTGGGCTATTCCAAGGACGAAATGACAGGACACGGATTTCGAAGCATTGCGTCTACCTTGCTTAACGAACAAGGTTGGAATCGTGATGCGGTAGAACGCCAACTGGCGCACTCAGAACGTGATGGTGTGCGCGCCGCTTACAATCGCGCCGAGCATTTGCCTGAGCGGGTACGGATGATGCAGGAGTGGGCCGACTATCTTTACGGTCTTATAAACGGCGCAGAGGTCATCCAGTTAGCAATTCGCAAATAACTTTTTCGGATGTTACAGGCGGCATGTTTTCGAATATCTACGGTGGTGGAGTGGGATATTTAGAAGATTAGGAGCGCCACGACTCCACATCCACCTTTCTTGGATTTGGCTTTCACGGCGGTAACGGGGGTTCGAATCCCCCTGGGGACGCCAATAAAATCAACAGGTTCCAGTTTTTTCGAGTTCTCGTGAGGAACTTTTGGGAAACAGAAACGGCACTCGAAAGGAAAGTCCTGCTCCTTAACTTTGATATTGTGTCGGCGCCCGCGTCTAGCCGCACCACAATTGTCACTCAGCGCGGTCGCTCTCACACACTGCACTACCTGCGGACTAGCGAAATTTTATCGCGAACCCCCTGTGACCTGGAACCGTACTATCTCCCACAATCTGTTCCGCCGTGAATTTGATTGTTGGCGCGCACTCGCGAAAGTTCCATTATTGTCGTCTTATTTATCGACTAGTGAGTAAGTAGCATAGCCAGGCGCTATCGCTTCATATGATCAGAATGAAGTCAGGTAGCCGGTTGCCCTACCTGGCGAAGTGCTCTTATCCAGCTTGCCGTAACCCGCCGCATTGAAAAGAAGGTGGGTGCGCTCAAGGCGTGCTTGCGAAA
>JANOVQ010000432.1:0-3061 GCA_031417495.1 Pseudomonadota bacterium
ACCACAGCGTGTTCGCCGCGCCCGTCAACTCGACACCCGCGGCCCGCTTCACCGCACATGCCGCTGCTTCCCCTTTCAAAGGCACCGTCACATTCACCCCACGACAACCTAGGCGCTGAAGAGCTTCCAAAGCGTCGGAGAGGCCGCCGGGCGACACTTCGATCCGCTCGTATTGCAGCGCAATTCCAAATTGTTCCGCAAAGAGTCGGTGGATGAGTGGTGAGCGGCTATGCGCGATAGGGGTACCGACCACGGCGCACAGAGTGGCGTTGGCAAGGCGAGTGGGAAGTCGCAGCATCAGAGTATAAAACTCGGCGCCACTGCCTCGCGGTAGCGTTAAGTTGGCTGAGCGGTGATTCCGCCCTGCAATACGGATACCTGCACGCCTCGTTCGCTCAGCAGGAAAGCAGCGGCAGAACTTCGTCGGCCAGTATCGCAATAGACAATATAGGAAGCTTGGGGATTCAAAGTATCCGCTTTGAGGCGGAGCATGTAGAGCGGGATGTTGAGGCTCCCCTTGATCCCGGTGTTCGCATGTTCACTCTCGAGACGAACGTCCAACCACTGTGCGCCAGCACCAACCCGTGCGAGCGCCTCCTCCTGGGTTACCCAGCTAAGCATGGGCTCTTTCAACAGCGCATTGAAATCCTCTTTGGACAGCCGCATCAAAGTGCCATCAGACTCCATGGTGACGGTTGCGTTTCGTTTGGCTTCCGACAGCAGGGCTTCCTCACCAAACGCATCGCCATCTTTCAAAGTTGCCAAGGTCACCTCCGCGCCGGTCTTGCCGGTTCGAATGACCTTTGCCTTGCCTACTTTAATGATGTAGTAAAAATCGCCGTCATCTCCCTGCGTGACCACTGTCTCGCCCGACCGCATCGGCACTTCCTGCATGCGCATGAACATCGCCTGGATATTGGCTGCCGGTATTTGTAGAAAGGCATGCGACTGCAGGATACGTGTCATCCAATCCGCGTCGTCTGCTGCGCCATCTTCAACGCGAATTTCGTTGACCTCGATACCCGAGAGCTGATCCCAGGTGAGAAGAATGTCCAGAAGATCACTGTCAAAACGAGTGATCTTGCAATCAGTGCGGGCCTTTGCCGTTTGCTGGCGTGGCTGCTGGTTTGCCAAAGGGTGTTTGGCAAGATCGGTACCGCCGGTAAGCGTTGTCGTCTTGCCGGCGGCATCGGTCAAGGTGATCTGACCTTCGAGCAGGTAGGTCGTTTTACGATCCGTGTCGCCCGCTTTGAAAAGGGTTTTGCCGGCAGGTACTTCCTCAATGAACGCCTTGCCCGCAAGCTCCTGAAAATTCTCGGCGTTCAAGGCATTCGCCGGAACCAAGGACTTCAGAACTAATTTATCTACAAGTTTTCCGTCGGCCATGGTGTTTCTACTAGTAAGGTTACCGGGAGCTTCCGACTGCTCGCGATGTCACGAATATCGGGCTGCGCAAAGTGTCCATCTCACACAGCGTTGTCACGAGCGAAGTCTGTACCGTATTGTATGACCTGCCTCCTGGTATTAAAAGCTTGCACAGATACCTCGACGGGCTGCCTGTTTCCCATTTTATGTCTTAGGAGAACATTCATGAGCGAACCTGTATGTGCGCAAAACTCACCGATAAAACTGGAGCTGGAGCCTGGCCAGTATTGGTGGTGTTCCTGCGGTCTATCGAAAAAACAGCCGTTCTGCGACGGCTCTCACAAAGGTTCTGAATTTTCGCCACTGGCGTTTAAGTTGGAAGAGAAAAAGACCATGTGGCTATGCGCCTGCAAACGAACCAAGAACGCGCCTAGTTGCGATGGGAGTCATAAGGCTTTGGCCTAGCGGGCATCGCAAATAACAACGGCCCTTACGGGCCGTTGTGTCCGCGGTCTTTCCAGTTACCCGCGTTAGAAACTGCGCGAAACAGTAAAAACCACTTCGCCAGTGATCAAATCCCGGAAGACATCCCCGCTTGCCGTCGGAGTCGTGCCGTAGAACGCCTCAAGATCTTTGCTTTCATCGGTCCCGTGGTAGCCGATGTCCAACTTGAAGCCCTTGAATACTTTAAATACGCCCACATTGAAATAAGCGTAATCGTATCCATCAAGTATCGCTCCGTTAGCGAGGGTAATCCCGACCGCCCTCCCGCTAGATTTGTCCCCTTCGACGTCAACGTATCCGACATTTGTGTAGAAGCCGATTTCAGCGGGAAGCGTCAGACCAAAGCTTCCTTGCACGGTGTGCGAGTTGCCGTCCTCGCCGAAGATATCCGGACTGTAAAAATAATTTACCCCGATAGATGGCGCCAGTTGCCCTTCAAACGCATGCGACACTCCTACATTCACCTCGCCGTAATCAGCCTCGACCCCAATCGGGTCTAGGCCTTCGCTCTGGGACTGATGTTCCCCGGGGTAGGTGTAATAGATACCTTGGAGAACGAAATCCAAGCTAGACCAACTCCAACGGTATCCACCGTAATAGTCGATTTCGAAGTTCGAATCAGAGAATTCGGTGTTCGAGCCCCAAGCGCCCACGAAAAACCCGTTGTAAGTCCAATCCATGCTGCCCTGCACGGCAGGACCATTGGAATTCGAGATACCGCGAAACATGTATTCATTGGTTAAGTACAACGTGCTGCTGAAGTTCCCAGAGGCAAACGGGCCCGTTTCTTCTGGTGCTGCTGCCGCGTCACTCAAAGCATTCGCGCTGAACGCAGCGAGCGCTAACGCGGCGATACCCGTGGCGATGATTTTCATATGTTCCAAGCTCCTAATTTTTTGCAATGACATTTGAGTCGGCCGAAGCCCGCGCAACATAGCATGCGGATATCAATACATGCCTAACTTATAGTGGATTTAACCACAGTCTTGCAAGGCAAAATAGCAACAAATTTCTGAATATCGATCTAATCTTGCCTCGCACTACTCAAGGGCTTTAATAGGATTGGCAACACTTCAATAGTGCTCGTCGCGGCAATCACGGACAGCACGTTGTATGAAAGCAACATAGGCCATGCCTAGCATCAGTCACAGCGTATAAGCCCGCTCACCGTGATCGCTCAAATCCAAACCCT
>JANOVQ010000433.1:0-8580 GCA_031417495.1 Pseudomonadota bacterium
GGCGACGGGGGCGCTCCGCGGCCTGGTCGAGGTTAAGGATCGACCGGGCTTCCAACGCGCGATAGATCGTCTGAAGGCCGATGAAATCCGCGCGGGCTTCAAAACCGTCGCGGCGGCCGTCCAACCAGTGCGGCAGTGGGCAGGTGCTCTCACCGACGAACTCGCGGATCACCTCAGCGCCGCGCGCGACTTGCATACCTTGGCCAAGCAAGTGACCCCGGTGGTGCTGGTGGTCGATGACGATGAGTTCCAACGCAAATTGCTCGGGGGGGTCCTGCAGGGCTCGCGAGCGAAGATTCTGTTCGCGAGCTCGGGGACGGAAGCGCTCGCGATGATGGGCAAGATCCAACCGGACCTGGTGCTCATGGACGTTGATTTACCTGACGTGGACGGTATCGAGACCACCCGCCGTCTCCGCTCCATCCCACCCTTCGTTGGCATACCGGTGATCATGATTACCGGTCATAGTGAGAAAAACGTCGTCGTGGAGAGCCTCAAGGCAGGGGCCTCGGATTTTCTGGTAAAACCTTTCGATCGCGACGCGCTGCTTACCAAGGTGTGCAGATTCCTCTACGGCGCCGAGGGAATGAATGGTGCCGCCGCTTTGATGACCTGATTACTCCTCTTGGCTCGCGGCGGACACTGAAACCCGTCGGCGTCCGGTCATTGAGAACCTAAACGCAGCGCAACAAATTTCGTGACCTGCAATCCTCGTGGCAGAATGGAGGCAGGGTCACGTCCACTCAGGTGCGGATCCGCTAAATAAAAATCAAATCCCTCCGTGGCCCCTACGGTGCGTATCGCTTTAAGGTCGCCCGTACACGGAAATAACGCGCGGAGATCTGTGGCATGAACCTGCGAGTCGATCAGGATCTCGGTGAAGCCTTGCGTGCGCAGCTGGGCTTGGAATTCAGTACCGTGCGTGCGCATTCGCAGGCCTTGGCGCGCGGGTTGTCGGTGGAAGACCACGGCCTGCAATCCATGCCGGATACCAGCCCCACGAAATGGCATCTCGCGCATACCACCTGGTTTTTTGAAGTGCTGGTGTTGTGCGCACTGGTGAAGCATTACCGCCCCTTCAATGCGCACTTTTTCGAATTGTTTAATTCTTACTACGAAGCCCTGGGCCCGCGCCATCCGCGGCCGCAGCGCGGCTTGTTGAGCCGGCCTTCGCTGACCGAGGTGTGGGCCTACCGACACCATGTGGAACAGGCGCTGGCGGAATTCTTCAGGACCGCGTCCAGCGCGGAACTCGCGTGCGCGGCCCCACTCATCACGCTCGGTCTGCACCATGAGCAACAGCATCAGGAATTGCTGTTAACGGATATCCTGCACGCCTTCTCGGGTAACCCGTTGCGCCCGGCCTATCGCCCAGCGGCACTGCCGACAAACTCCGTTGAATTGCCACTGGAGTGGATCGATTTTGCAGGCGGCCTTGGCGAATTCGGTCATGGCGGAGCGGACTTTGCGTTCGACAATGAAACCCCGCGCCACCGGGTTTGGCTGGAACCCTTTCAGCTGGCGTCACGCCCAGTCACTTGTGGTGATTACCTGGCGTTCATGCACGACGGCGGTTATCGGCGGCCCGAATTCTGGTTGAGCGACGGCTGGACTTGCGTGCAAGCAGAAGGTTGGGAGGCCCCGCTCTACTGGCTTAAAACCGCACCCGACACTGCGCATTTCACCTTGCACGGCACGGCCGCACTCGATCTGCACGCGCCGGTGTGCCACGTGAGTTATTACGAAGCAGCCGCGTATGCGGCGTGGGCCGGCGCCCGCCTCCCCAGCGAATTTGAATGGGAACAGGCGGCCAGCACGAGCGAGCTCGTGGAACGCGATCCACAGCAGCCGCTGCAGCCCGCTCTGCGCGCGGGTAAAGCTTCGAAATTTCATGCGCTGTGCGGTGAGATTTGGCAATGGACGCACTCGGCCTATGCGCCGTATCCCGGCTTCCGTCCGCTTGCGGGTGCCGCTGCGGAATACAACGGCAAATTCATGATCAACCAAATGGTGCTGCGCGGCGGAAGTTGCGCGACCCCACCCCGGCATCTGCGCCACACCTACCGCAACTTTTTTCCACCTGCCGCGCGCTGGCAGTTTTCCGGCTTACGCCTCGCGAGGGATTCCGCATGACACCGACCATTCGCGCGCTGGCGCGCAACCTCACGCCTTCCGATGACGAAGATTTCGGAACGGCACTCGCGGTGGGCCTGCGCGCCACGCCGCGTCGGATCTCGCCGAAATTCTTCTACGACGCGCCGGGCGCGCGACTTTTCGATCAAATCTGCGAACTGCCTGAGTACTATCCCACGCGCACCGAGTTCGCGCTTCTTGAACGCTATGCGCAGGAGATGGCCCGCGCGATTGGGCCGCGCGCGGACCTCATTGAATTTGGCGCGGGATCGATGAGCAAGATTCGCATCCTGCTGCGCGCGCTGCGCGATCCGGTGCGTTATCTGGCAGTCGATATTTCGGCCGAACATCTGCACCATCATGCGGTGCTGCTCCAGCGCGAGTTTCCGGCGCTGGAAATCACGCCATTGGCCGCCGATTTCACGCGGCGCCTCGCACTGCCGGCCGCCGGGACCATGCCGCGGAGCAAAGTCGGCTTCTTTCCGGGCTCGTCAATCGGGAATTTTGCGCCCGCCGAGGCGTGCAATTTTCTACGGGCAGCGGCCCGCACCCTGCGCGGTGGCGGCTTGTTGATTGGCGTGGATCTGATCAAAGCCCCCGCCGTGCTGCACGCCGCCTATAACGACGCTCAAGGCGTGACCGCCGCGTTCAACAAGAATCTGCTGGTGCGCGCGAATCGCGAGTTGGCAGCGAACTTCAACCTCGATGCCTTCGCCCACTACGCGTTCTATAACCCGCATGAAGCACGGATTGAAATGCACTTGATAAGCGCGCGTGAACAACAGGTGCGCCTTGGCAATGACTGTTTCGAATTCGCGGCCGGCGAGACCTTGCATACCGAGAATTCTTACAAATACAGCGTGCAAAGCTTTCAGGCCCTGGCGCGCCAGGCGGGCTTCGAGCCGCGGCAGGTCTGGTGCGACGAACGAGCCTGGTTCAGTGTGCACTGGCTCGTCGCACCGTCATAAATTCATTACGCCGCGCGCGTTAATTGCCAAACCACTTTTGAGGAATTGCCATGGGCCCACTTGCTGGAATCAAAATTATCGAACTCGCGGGCATCGGCCCTGGTCCGTTCGCGGCGATGCTACTTGCCGATATGGGCGCGACGGTGATCAGAATCGATCGCACGCAAAAGGCCGATCTCGGCGTTGATCTGCCGCCGCGTATGAATGTGATGAATCGCGGCCGGCGCTCGCTCGCAGTGAATTTGAAATCCGCGGCCGGCATTGAAGTGGTGCTGCGCCTCGTCAGTGAGGCCGACGCCTTACTGGAGGGTTTCCGACCGGGCGTGACGGAACGCCTTGGGCTTGGGCCGGAGGTCTGTCTCGCGCGCAATCCGCGTCTGGTCTACGGGCGCATGACGGGCTATGGGCAGGACGGTCCGATGGCGAGCGTGGCTGGTCACGATATCAATTACATCGCGCTGGCCGGCGTCCTCAACGCCATCGGTGAGAAGGGTCGCAAGCCCGTCCATCCGCTCAATCTGGTCGGCGATTTTGGCGGCGGTGGCATGTTCCTGGTGTTCGGTCTGCTGTGCGGGATAATCGAAGCGAAGTCCTCGGGTAAGGGCCAGGTGGTCGATGCCGGCATGACCGAAGGCGCGGCGTTGCTCGCCAACATGTTCTTCAGCTTCCGCGCGATGAACGCCTGGACCGAGCAACGCGGCGACAATGTGCTCGATGGCGGCTCGCATTTCTATGACACCTATGAAACCAAGGACGGCGGCTATCTTGCGGTCGGTGCGATCGAGAAGGCTTTCTATGTGAAGTTGCTGCAGTTGATGGGACTGAATCCGGCGGAGTTCGAACCGCAGCACGAGAAAGCGCGGTGGCCTGCCTGGAAAACGCGCCTGGCGGAAGTCTTCAAGACCAAAACGCGTGACGAATGGAGCGCGCTCATGGCGCATGAAGATGCCTGCGTGATGCCGGTATTAACCACCAGCGAAGCGATGGTCCATCCCCACAATCTGGCGCGCAAGGTGTTTGTCACCCACGCGGGGGTCGCACAGGTTGCCCCCAGTCCACGCTTCAGCCGCACCGTGCCGACACTCGATCTCGTGCCGCCGAAACCCGGCGAACACTCGGCCGCGGTATTGCAGGAATTCGGCTTCTCGAGCGCCGAAATTGCCGAGCTCACGGTGGCTGGTGCGATCGCGTAAAGACGACCCGTGGCTTTTTTAAGAGGTTCCGTCCGCGCGCGGTCGGAGCCTCTTCAGATCAGGCCGCTAGCGGCGCCTCATGATCCGTATACACACTGAGATCCACGCCTTCGCCGACCAGGAGATCGCGCCGCGCGACAAATTTCGGCTTAACCAGCCACACCAGGAGCGGCAGCACAATTAACGCGAGCACCATGTTGATTGTCATGATGACGATCAGCAGCAAGCCCATGTCCGCGACAAACTTGAGGCCGGACAGGAAATACCACGGTGCAATGCCCAGCGCCATGATGGTGGCAGTAAACATAATGGCCTTGCCGGTGGTGCGCAGGGCGGCTGTGATCGCGCGCCCCCAGTCATTGTTTTGCGCGTGATATTCCTCACAGATGCGGGACAACAAATAGATGCCGTAATCGATACCCACGCCGAGACCGATGGCGGCCACAATCAAAGAATTTACATCAAGACCAACCCCGAGCAGATGCATCGAGGCATTCAACACCTGGTTGGCTAAATTCACCGGGATCAATAACAGCAGGCCAGCGACGAGCGAACGATAGGCGAGCGACGCCGCGATCAGGATCAAAATATTCAGCGATCCAATACACACCAGGTGAAAACGTTCGATCACATGATTGACCGCCTGCTGCAAGGCAATCGTGCCGGTGCCGAGGCGCACCGTGAAATATTTGTGGTCCTCGCCGACCGCCGCGACCGCTTTGCGCGCGGCGGCGAGTGCGGCATCGACAGTTTCTTGTTTGTTGTCCTTGTACCAGAGCGAAACCGTGCCGTGATGCCACATGAAATCGACCACGTGATTAAAATTCTGCGCACTCGTCCCCATGGTGACGGCGAAGCCCGCCGCGCTCATGGCCTGCTGAATATTATCCAATGGCCCCCACTTCGGACTGCCGCCGTTGAACAAGCGGTTGCCTTCACTCATGTAGTCCGCAAACGACAAGGTCGCGCGCGGCGGTGACTCGCCCTGTTCGAGGAGATTCTGCAGTTTCTGCATGGTTTGGATGGTCTCGACTTTCTGCACTTCGAGATCGGGGCTTTTCTTGTTCTTCGCTTCGAGCACCAGTTCGAGCGTGTTCACGCCGGGAAAATGCGCGTTGATCTGGCGCACCCCGGTGTTGAACTCCGAGTCGTCCCATAGCAGGCCACTGCCCTCGACTGGATTACCGATTTTGATCTGCATCGCGGTATAGATCGCGAACGCCGCGCCGACGATGACCACTGCCGTCGTCAGCCGCGCGCGCGGCCCAAACGACCAGCTCGCGATTCCCCCGAGCGCCGCCTGGAACCGGCGGTGCACGCCGGATTTCCGCCCGTGGCCGATCAATTGCTCCACATTGCGCGGCGGGGGTAAGGTGGCAAGGAGTAGCGAGATCAGGACGACGCCGGTCGGAATCAGCCACACGGCCCACATCCCGCAGAAAATTGCATGCCGCACCATGGCCGGAATCGGCGCGAAGCCCACGATAAAAATGCCGAGGATGTCGGTGATGATGCCGAGCACGCTCGGCGCCATCATCACGCCCATCGTAATCTCCGCCGCCTTCACCTGATCCTTCACCTGCGCGTAAACTTCATAGAAACGTTCGGTGAACTGCACGCAATGTGAAAACGAGCGCGCGGTCAACAGCAACGGCACCACCATCAGCAGCGGCTCGATAGAAATATGCAGCCAGCCCACCAAACCGAAAGCCCAGATCGCAGCTGTCAGGCTGGTTAGGATCGGGGTGATCACGCCGACTAAATTGCGCATATAAAGCATGAGCGCAACGATTAATGAGCCTAAGGTCACGCAGAAAATGCCGATCATCTCGCGCTCGTATTGATATACCCAGCCGATCAGGATCGGCTGTCCCGCGAGATACACCTCGTGGTTCTCGTCGCGTGCAGCCTCGACCAGCGCCTGCAGATACTTGAAGGCGACGCCGTAGTCGAGATTGCGTTCGATAAAATTCGCCGTCACTAAAGTTGCCGTGTCATCCCGTGAAATCAGAAACACGCGAACATTGGGCGATTTATCCACCAGATCGCGAAAACGCGCGACTTCTGCAGGCGTGGTCGGTGCGTGGTCCTCCATCAACGGGCGCATGTCGATACCCATCGCAGTCGCTTCGCTGTAACGCGCCTTGGTACTCGCGATGGAGAGGATCATGTCGTGATCGATGGCGGGCGCGAGATCGATATCGCGCGTGAGTTGGTAGACTTTGTGCAAGGTCTCGGCGTTATAAATATCGCCGCTTTTGCGTTTAATCATGATCGCGACTGACAGCGGATTGCCGAAATTCGGATGGTCTTTGAAGACCTGCACGAAGGGATCGTCGGTGGGTAACAGGTCGGAGAAAATGGTGGCGAGGTGAACTTTGGGCAGGCCTGCCGCGAAGAAAATGGTGATTACCGCAAAGAGCGCCCAAGCGAGCGTGCGATGTGCGAGCACCCACCGCGCAAGGCGGTGACGTAGTGAATACATGGGACTCCCCGGAATTCGTTAGCGTTGCGAAATTTGTAGGAAACCTACCCGATTCCGTTGCTAAAGGCCAACCACCGAGGTCCGCATGAGGGATGCTGCATAGCGGCAACCCCCATGCGGTAATGAGATCTTAAAGTCTCAGCCGAGTTTCACCGGAATAAAAATTTCCGCATCATCGCGCCTCACCAGCAAGGCGATTTGATCCGGCGCTTTTTCGATCAGCGATTTGAGTTCGGCGAGACCGCCGACGCTATTCGAATTCACCGCCAGGATGATGTCGCCACTGCGCACACCAGCCCGCGCCGCCGCGCCTTCGGCCCGTTCGACCAAGACCCCCCGCCTGGCGCCTGAATCGTGCCGGGTTTGCGCATCGAGCTCGCGGACCACGACTCCCAGCCGACCAGGCTTGCCGCTCGCAGGCGCTGCATTAGCCGCGACAGTCGCGGTGTTGTCGGCCGCGCCAAGTTCAACCTCCAACGTGCTCCGTGTGCCATTCCGGATAATTTCCAATTTGACGTCGCGTCCCGGTGGCAGCTCAGCGATCATGCGCGAGAGCATGGCGGAATCGTCAATCACGGCCTCGTTCACGCCAACAATCACATCGCCCGGTTTAATCCCCGCCTTGTCCGCTGCAAAACCTGTCTCCACCGCGCCGACCAACGCCCCCATGGGACGCGGCAAGCCAAAGGAATCGGCCAGCTCCTGATTGACCGACTGCACAGTGACTCCCATGCGGCCGCGGGTGACTTTGCCATGCGCCACCAGCTGATTCTGCACATTCATCGCGAGATCGATGGGGATCGCAAACGACAAGCCCATGTAGCCACCACTGCGGCTGTAGATCTGCGAATTGACGCCCACCACTTCACCGCGCAGATTGAGCAGCGGTCCGCCCGAATTACCCGGGTTCAAGGCGACGTCGGTCTGGATAAAGGGCACGTATCCGCTGTTCGGCAGCGAGCGCGTCTTCGCACTCACGACCCCCGCGCTTACGGTGTGATCGAAACCGAACGGCGAGCCGATGGCGATCACCCATTCGCCCACTTTTAACGCGTTCGCATCGCCCATTTTCAAAGTGGGCAGATTTGTCACCGGCAATTTCAATACCGCGACATCGGTGGCTTCATCAACGCCGATGACCTTCGCTTTGAGTTCGCGCTTATCGGCGAGCAGGACCGAAACCTCGTCTGCGTCCTCGATCACATGCGCATTGGTCAGCACGTAGCCATCCGCACTGATGATAAAACCCGAGCCCTGGCCACGCTGGACCTGACCGTCTTCGCTGCCCGGCGGCGGCCCGAAGCGTCGAAAAAATTCGAAATTGGGGTTGCCCGGTGCCATACCTGGCGGGAAGCCTTGCCCCTGCGCCGCAAGGCCGGTCGGCATGGCTTTGGTCACCTGGATACTCACCACCGCTGGTGACGCCTGGGCGACCAGCTCAGTGAAATCTGGCAGGCCGTAGTTGGTGGCTGGCGGGGTGGCAGCCTCGGCCGCGGAGACTATATTCTGCGCGCCATTGAAATGGTTCACGCCGGTGACAATTAACGCGCCGGCAACCGCCGCCGCGAGCAGTTTTTTCTTCATCATCTGATTCGCTCCATAAGGTGCCAGGCACCGATGGGGGCTAAAGCTACGCGGGCTGGCTTAAGGGGAACTTAAGGAATTCGCGATCCGCTGCAGCGGTAACCGCACGATGAATCTTGCCCCTACCCCCCCCGGCCCAGTCCCCACCAGGAATTCTCCGCCATGCATATCCAACACACGCTTGACGAACGCAAACCCCAGCCCACAGCCCAGCACG
>JANOVQ010000434.1:0-4125 GCA_031417495.1 Pseudomonadota bacterium
TCGCCCATTGTTCGGAAAGATTGATCACCACCGTACCGAAAAGGTCGCGTGTATCCACGATGGTGCTGATCAATACCTTATTTTCGAGAAATGGACGCTTTCAGCAAAGCGCGGTTTCAGGACTTAACTGAACGCCCCGAGGTTCGCGGTTGAGATGGGCCTGCACGCTTATGCGCGCACGGCCGATGCGGGAGTTAAGTTTAAGCCGCGTGTTGCAGATCGGGGGCTTGAGTCTCCGCAGTGGGCATGGCCGTGACGGTTGCGAGGTCGAGTGCAGTTGCCTGGGATACCCGGCGGGTACGCGGATTAGGGCTGCGGATAACGACACCCGCAATCTGCACGACTCTGGCCATTAGGAAAGCGCAGACAGCAAGGGCCAGGCAGTTAAAGAAGGTTGAGAACAGGATCGTTTCAGCGAAATTGCCGAACAATAATCCACTTCATATGATCAGAATGAAGTCAGTTAGCCGGTTGCCCTACCTGGCGAAGTGCTCTTATCCAACTTGCCGTAACCCGCCGCATTGAAAAGAAGGTGGGTGCGCTCAAGGCGTGCTTGCGAAAATATATTTCATCTCATCGTTTGGTCACATTGGGGACGCAGCGCGGTCGACATGCTGAACATCTCGCTTTTTCGGTCGCGTGCAAAACCGCAATGAACTTCAGTGTCAACTTTTAGTCCCGACTTGTCATGGTCAACGATGAACGTATAAGCCGGATCGCAGTTTCCACCGCATTGCTGATATAGCAGTTTGCCGTCTGGTCCCATCCCCTGCGTAAACTGCATGATCCATGCATCAAACTTCTCGACGTTTGGAAATTCGCGCAGAGCGTATTTCAGCGGCCGATGGCTGGTCTCGGATGCGAGCCGCAAGCAAAGTGGCGCTTGTTCCTGTTTCGGTAAGAGCACAATGGGTGCGACTCTGAATATGACACTGGGCGACGAATCCGAGCTACATGGCGCAGGGCAATTTAACTCTCGCGCTTGGGTCGAAGCGTCAATGGCGGTGCCCAGCAATTTCTTCGCTACAGCTCGGATTGAAGTCGGGTGCTCCGCCAAGTTGTACATTACCCCAACCGATCCCTGCTCCCGGCCGACCGGACGCTCGGGGGCGTACCCACTGCACGATTGTTGGTCTGACCCTGGCGGCGTTACACCGATGACGCCAGAAAGTTGGCGCGCATCCGCTCGGCCCGTCGCCACGACGAATGCAAGCACTAAGCCTACGGTGAGTTCACACGCGCGCACAATGTTAATGGGTTTTCTCCTTGATTGATTCGGTAACTCTAATGCACCAGGTTCCCTGTCACCGAGCTGAACATGCTTGATCAGACTCGGCGGTTGGACGCTATGTGCGTTAGCACTCGGTGTTCCAGTCACTTTTGGAGCGTATCCTATGGCTTTTGTGGTGCCACAAGTTTCTGTCTCTTTTTAAAATGCGACGTTGCCAGTGGGTTCCGCGCATCACTAAGTCCTACTTGCGCATTGGCGTTGACTCGGAGACCTCTAGAAATGTTGGATTTTAGGCATATTGCATCGCCTAAATTTCGATTGCCTGGTTGGGGTTTCAGCGAAAACAGCGCTTCTTCTTGTCGCTATCAACGCGCCACTTCTGCGTCATTAAAGTTAATCCCTCCACCACTTCTGCAGGAGTACTCGAGCGTTGGAGATCATTCTGCGTACCGCGGCATCGCCGATTCTTTCTCTGTGCGTCTCCAAGCCGAATACCGTGTCTTCGCGAGCCAGATTTGTAAAGGTGCCGAATAGACGGTCCCAAATGCTGAAGACGTCGCCGTAATTCCGATTGGTGGCTGGCATCTGGAAATGATGATGGGCGTGATGAAGATTAGGGGTAATGAATAACCACCCAAGCGCACGCGCCCAAGGAGGCGGCAACCGGACAGAAGTGTGGGCATAGAGATTAGCCGCCGTTTCGGCAAGCTGTCGCAGCATCAGAATTTCGACGGATGCCCCACACAGAAACACCCATAGAATAAGGAAGCTGTTCCGGATGAGCGTTTCACCTGGATGCTCGCGCACAGTAGTCGAAACATCAACCGCTCGATCCGTGTGATGCACCAGATGGAAGCGCCAGAATACCGCAACGTGATGCATCGTGACGTGATAAGTGTAATCGAGAAAATCCAGAACAATGAACATCATTCCATACTTGATTAAAGGTTGCTCAGCGTTGGGTAGGAGATAGACGAGGCCCCAGTGATTGTTCGTTGTCCATTTTGCGACGCACGCACAGACCAGCATCATGGCAACTTGGATTGGCAATGCCGACAAGATGAAAAGCGAGTTCAGTGCGGTATGCCGCCACTTCGCGGTAATCGCTTGCGGCCATGCTCTATTTTCGATTAGCCATAGAGAAATGATAATGAGGGCGAACCAAAAAAACTGAATAGAAGTTTGGTGCGCAAATAGACCGTGGATGATGTGATTGAAAATCTAAATTCCTCGACGGCAGGGACGCTTCGTAAGGTTAATTCGTCATGGCCAAAAGTCCGATAAGGTACGCTGATCTTCTGGATCATCAAAATAAGCGCGACGACGCTGGGGGACACTGGCGGCGCGCCTGTTTTGATGTCGATGAACTTGGGACGAACCGCAAAATCGATTTATCCTCTGCGCGTCACTGCTCTTCACCGACCCTGAATTAGTCTGATACGTCAGACAGATTTTTAAGGCGTGGGTGTTGGCATCTGAACAAGAAACGCTTCTATCGAAAACGTCTTTTCTACTCCGAAATTCTCGCCCGATTTGAGCCACCGGAGAGCCGCTCCACCTGATCATCAGTAGAGGGTCGACTGCCGTCACACGCTGCGGCGCCGCACAGAGTAAGAATTCAATGGGCCTCGAAAGATCGGTTACTGCGTTATAGATCGGAATTTTCCCGAAATCGCCCATTGTTCGGAAAGATTGATCACCACCGTACCGAAAAGGTCGCGTGTATCCACGATGGTGCTGATCAATACCTTACTTTCGAGAAATGGACGCTTTCAGCAAGGCGCGGTTTCAGGACTTAACTGAACGCCCCGAGGTTCGCGGTTGAGATGGGGCTGCGCGGTCGGCCGAAGTGGGCGTTGAGTTTAAGCCGCGTGTTGCAGATCGGGGGCTTGAGTCTCCGCAGCGGGCATGGCCGTGACGGTTGCGAGGTCGAGGGCAGTTGCCTGGGATACCCGGCGGGTACGCGGGTTGGGGTTGCGGATAACGACACCCGCCATCTGCACGACTCTGGCCATTAGGAAAGCGCAGACAGCAAGGGCAAGGCAGCTAAAAAAGGTTGAGAACAGGATCGTTTCAGCGAAATTGCTGAACAATAATCTACCACTCAACGCGGCCGCGGCGCCGATCAAAGCACCAGTGCCGATTAAATCGAAAAAGGGACTGAACCGTACTCTCGTGATCATACGTGGGTGCCTCACTTGGGGTCTTCTATTTTTTAGTAACGCCAGCGGATACCGGACTCACATCCATCACCGCTGTTGCCTGTGGAACGCATCTTCGCGATTAGGCATGACAGATTTGTGAAGCACGCCGCAATCCCGGCGACTCAACATTCTGTGACAATGTGGGGTGATTTCGGAAATCGCCGAGGAAGGTAACCGCCGCGAGCGTTGAACGTATGTGCGGTCCCCCACATAGATGTCAACTAGGCAGCTGTGCAGTTAAAGTCTGTAGGAAAATTTTCCACCTTGACAAGGAGAGTAAATTGCAACCGCCTACTGATAAACGTGCCGTTGGCATGTGGATTGGCGGCCACAAAATAAAGAATCGTCCAATCCCGCTTGAATCAAGGACCGCCGGTTTCTAGCACTGCTATTAGGGTTCGTACGGGCTTGAGGTAGGCGGCGACGGCCTTGTATCCGGTCAGTGCGCGAGTTGACCGAAGAAATGCAATTGACCGGCATGGTGGACGACGTCGAGCTACCCGTTCGCGACAATTCACCAACAACTGGATGGACGTAGAGTTGAGTCTGACCGGAAGTCGCATTCGCGAAGGATTCCCGAACTACGGTGACCCCATCGACATCAACGCGATAGATACTACCAGTATGTGAAGGGAACCCTGATGCTGGCCAAACGCCGCGAGGATACCGCCTAAGCGCCCCAGATTTCCG
>JANOVQ010000435.1:0-4219 GCA_031417495.1 Pseudomonadota bacterium
TAAACCAAACCAGTCCCAGCCAAGGATCTCACCGGCCAGGGCGTTGGTCCCCCACTCCCGGTCAAGCCAGGCTTGCCCGGTGACCGCAAAGGTTGTTCCCGCGAGTTCCAAGGTTCCCGCGGCCAGCAGACGAGTGTTGGAATAGTAATACGAAGCGTTGCCAAGGCCGGCGCCTTTACGGGAATATCCAGCGTCCCCTTGCGACACATAGGACTTGGCGGGCTTGAGCGTTAACGCCAATTTCTGAAGTCCATCTGCGGCCTCAAGGAGCCAGTGCGGATCTGGCTGTTCCGCCAGCGTCGCGTGCCAATTTTTGATCCACACGCGTACCGGTCGCTGCGCAGTGCCGGCTAATCCAAGCACGGGCCGGGCCAACCGCTGAACTGAGTGGAAGCGCTGCGCCTCGACGTCGGTCACTGCAAAATGACCAAGCATCGCTTGGCGCGTCGCCCACGCCGAGCGCGCGGTGGGTTCCGTGGGGGAAAACGCGAAGCGGAAGAAGGTCAGCTGGAAACCGAATCGACGCCCAGCGGCATTGTGCAAATTGCCGGTGAAATACCACCATTCGTGTCGATAAGCGGGATGCGCTGCGTGATCCGCGGGGAAGGAAAACGGGCGTGCGCCGATTACCCGGGCATAGTGCGCGGCAGGTGCATGCTCACCGAGCACGTCGAGAATGCTGTTCGCTGGGGATGGGGCGGGTGCGCGGACTTCCCGTGCAACCCACAGCGCGGCTGGCGCGCCGAGCATTAAGAGCCAGGTCCTGCGATCCACTGCCGGTCTAGCTCACTCGTAACGCAACGCGCGCGCGGGCGGCGTGTGAATCACTTGCAGTGCTGGGTATATCGCAGCGAGGACGGAAGCCGCCATCACCCCCAGCCACGTCCCGAGCAGCACGCTCGCGGTGATTGTGATCGGCATCGTCCAGCCGAAGGCGTGCAGATTCACGACTCGCACCAGGAACATCGCGCAGCCAATGCCGATGGGCAGCGCCGCGGTCGCCGCCACAAAACCGATCAACAGGGTTTGCGCAAGTACGATTCTGAACAATTGACGGGGCCCGACACCCATGGCGCGGAGCACGCTGTAGTCGCGTGCACGCTCGAGTTGCTGGGCCAGCAAGGCGCCCATGATGCCGACCAGCGAGATGCCCATCGCGATTGCACCTAACACCTTGGTAATGGCAAAGGTGTGATCGAAAATCCGCAAGGAAAGCGCCTGCAGATCGCGATTTCGTCGGATCAGCAAGGGCTCTTCAGCTGCCATGAGTTGCGTTACGGACTCGCTAAATTTTTCGAAGCGCATGGGGGGCGCGAGGTAGACTCCAATTCCGCTGACCCCGCGCGCGGGCCAATGTTGCCGAAAGCGTTCCAGGCTCATCGCTACCGTGCCACGTTCACTGGCGTAGTCCCGATAAATACCCGCGATTTCGAAGTTCACCAAGCCTCGCCTGGCCCGCAGTTTCAGGGTGTCACCGACGCCCACTTGGTGATGGAAGGCATAGGGTTCGCTCACAATCACGATGGGGTCGCGATCCCATCGACGCCATATCGCGGCGCTCTCGCCGTGCAGGAAGCGGAAGCCGGCGCGCGATCTTTTCGGTAAATCATAAGCCGCGACTTGCACCAACCCTTGCGCGCCCAGGATTTCCCGGCGCGTCACACTGCTGACTGCGCTAACTGTGTCATCCATTTGAAGTTTGGCTTTCAATCTCCCGAGGGACCGCTCTGCAATCGAGATGGGCACCTCAGGTGGGATTGAGAGATAAACATCCGCGAGGAGCAATTCGTTCAGCCAGCTCCCCACTGCCGCGCGAAAACTCGCCGTCATCAGGAGCATGCCAAGACTGACCGCCGCCGCTAAGCACAGCGCCGATGTGGCGACGCTGGTCCGCGCGCGATGATAATAGACATTTTCGGCCCCCATTTGCTCAGGCCACAGACGGTGCTGGACGAGCGCTTTACTGAGTCGGCGAGATAGCCAGACGAGGACGCCAGGAAGTAGCAGTGCGGCTGCCAGGAGGCCGAGCGTGAGAATAAAGAAATCGAGCCAGAGGTTGTGTAATGCGCAGGAAGTCAGGGCGCCGGCGAGCGCCAACGCCAGCAAACTCTGAAGTGCTCTGTTGCTCAGCCAAGAGCTGCCTGCGGCCAAGCGTGGGAGTGGGCGATCAATCGGCGCATTAGCGGCGGCTGCCTGTGCCGCAGGAATCGTCGCTAAAACGGTCGCTAAAATTCCGCCCAGCCACCACAGCCAAAGCGCGCGCGTGGTTAGCGTGACGTGGGCCCCGTGCACCGGGTAGTAGAAATTGTTCACCGTGCGGGTGAAGAGCTCGAGTAATTCAGTCGCCAACAAAATCCCTCCGCCCAGACCGATGGCACTGGCGAGGGCGCCGAGCAGCGCACTTTCACCGATCACTGCGCGGAATATTTCGCCACGCGTCACGCCGATTGCGCGCAAGCGCATGAAGAGCGATTTGCGTTGCAGAATTAGAAAACATTCGGTGTTGTAAACCAGAAACATACCGACCAGCAGGGCAAGCAGGCTCAACGCCGTCAGATTTGTTTCGAACGCATTACTCAAGCCCTGACGCGAGGTTCGCTCCTGACGCAGATCGCGGAGGGTGTAGCGTCCTGCCAGTTGTGCACGAATTTTTGCGAGCAGGGTATTTCCTGCCGTCGAGCTCGAGATTTCGAAATCGATGTGGGAGAGCAACCCTATTTTTCCGAGCGCCTCCTGTGCGGTGGCGAGGTCCAGCAGGATCAGCGCCCCCGGCACCGACCCTCCGTTTGCGGCGGGCGCCTTTAACGTTAAATTGAAGCGGCGGCCATTGCTTGCGAAATGCGCAAGCCCGTTGACAGCGCCGATTTGGCGCAGCGTGGCCGCGCTAGTCACGCCGGTGCCAGGGGTCATCAATAAACGAAACATTGCTGGGTTAGCTGGCATCACCTGGCCCGCCGGCAACGCACTTAACGCATCAAGCCCTACGACCTGCAGCCATTGCCCGCTGTCGCTGGTGGACTTAACGCTGCCCTCCAACAACGGGATCGCGGTTAAGTCCGGAAACGCCAGGCAAAGATCTCGGAAGATCGTCTCCGGCAGCGCACCGTACTTGGCTTCAATCCGATGGGAGGCGCGACCGAACAGTGTGCCCTGCGCATTCTCGAAAGCGCTGCGCGCACTGTGTTGCGCGATTTGAATCGCGACTACCACGGCAATTCCGAGCGCAATGCCCAAGCCGGCGAGCCCCGTCTGCCAGGGCCGCCGCCACAGATAGTGGACATTGATGAGCCAGACCGACATCAGGCGGTCTCGACCACGCGGCCTTCCACCAATTGCAGCACGCGGTCGGCGTACTTTACGGCCTCCAGGCTATGGGTCGCCATCACCACGGTGTGCTGGTAAGCGCCGATCAGTTTGCGCAGCAGCGCAAGCACCGCACTGCTGGTTTCTAGATCAAGATTGCCAGTGGGTTCATCGGCGAGGATTAATGATGGTCGGTGCACCAGTGCGCGGCCAATGGCGACCCGCTGCTGTTCGCCGCCGGACAATTCTGCGGGATAACGATCCGCGCAGGCAGTTAGTTCGAGCGCGTCTAACAACTGCGCAACTTGCCCGGTGTCGGGGATGCCATTCAGATCAAGTGGCAGGCGCAGATTGCGTCGGACATTAATGACTGGCACTAAATTAAAACTCTGGAAGACAAAGCCGAGGTGGCGGCGACGGAACAGCGTCTGGGCACTTTCATCGATGCGCGTGAGATCAATGCCTGCGATTTCCAAAGATCCGCCAGTCGGTTTGTCCAGCGCGCCGAGCAAGTTCAAGAGCGTGGATTTGCCGGAGCCGCTACGCCCCAGAATGATCACGAATTCGCCGGCTCTCACCTCTAAATTGAGATTATGCAGCACTGGACGTGGGTTAGCCGGATAGTGCATGGCGAGTGCCGAGCAGTGGACCATGGTGGTCATAGACGAAAGTCCGTTGGCGCGCTTGGGTTACGCGAGAGCCTTTACAAAGTGAAACACGGAACGTGAAGCAAGACCGGTTCAGCGCTGCCGCCAAAGCTAAAGTAAGCGCCGTGACTCTCCTTCTAATCCCCCTGCTTGTCCCGCTCCAGTGGAGCGGGAACTCCTTTTGCTGGATGCGCCAGATTCCGAATTAGACCAGCGGCGCGCGCGAACTCTCGTAAGATAGCACTGCAGACCTCAGATCTTCAGTCGCA
>JANOVQ010000436.1:0-20484 GCA_031417495.1 Pseudomonadota bacterium
CGCACCCGGATCACACCGCCGAGTACATGCATGAACTCAGAGAAATGCTGAGCCCGTTGCCGGAGTCCTCGCAACGCCGAATTCTGTCCGAGAATGTCAGCGAAGCTTACGGCTTGAAGAACTAAGGAGCCTGCTATGTATCTGCAAGGCAAGCGTGTGGTGGTGACCGGTGCGAATGGTGCGCTCGGCCACGCAGTGGTCGCGCGCAGTCGTGAGCTCGGTGCGACAGTGATCGGTTTGGACATTCATTTCGATGGGCACGCCGCGGGCACCTCGCGCCGTGAGATAGTTGATCTGACTGACAAGCTGGCGACCGAGGCGTGCTTTGCTCGGATCGGCCCCTTCGATGTCATATTCAATGTGGCGGGTGGTTTCGCGATGAGCGCGACGGCCTACGAAATCGCCTCACCGCAATGGGACGCGATGTTCAAGATCAATGTCGCGACCACCCAAAATGCACTGCATGCGGCGGTGCCGTGCCTCCTTCAGCAAGGTCGCGGCAGTATTGTGAATATCGGGGCAATGTCGGCGCGCGAAGGCCAGGCAAATATGAGCGCGTACTGCGCCGCCAAGAGTGTGGTCATGCGACTCACCGAGAGCTTGTCCAAGGAACTGCGTGCGAAGGGAATTAATGTGAACGCGGTGTTGCCGAGTATCATCGACACGCCGCGCAATCGCGCCGACATGCCGGACGCCGATTTTGCGAAGTGGGTGAAACCGAGCGATCTCGCCAGCGTGATTTGCTTTTTAGGATCTGATGCAGCGTCAGCAATTCATGGTGCGTTGATCCCAGTGGCCGGTTTATCGTAGACCTGCGGCGCGAAAGCGCGCGGCGGCTACTCGCTGGTGGCGGGCACCAGTTCTTTAACCTCTGACTTTTTCATTGTTTGGCCTGCCGGCACTGTCCCTGGATCGCCTACCCGCGGGAGATGCGCCGCCCACACGTCCGCCGCACCTTCGCCGCGCGGATCACTGGCCGCGGAGACCTTGTTGGTGTCCATGTTCCACAAAATCGCATGCATATTGCCGTACTCGCGAGTAGATAAAGTCAGCGTATGACCGCGCTGCTTGAGCGCCGCCTGATCTTCCGCGCTAAAGGCCTTCGGCTCGTACAACACTTCATCTGGCAAATACTGGTGGTGATAACGCGGCTGCGCGACCCATGCCGCCGGTTCCTTGCCCGCGTAAAACTGCAGCGCGCCAAGCAGCACCATTGAAATTATCCGGCTGCCACCCGGCGTGCCTAGAATTCCAATGCGGTCTTTGGTAATCAGAAAGGTTGGGGTCATGCTGGAGAGCGGCCGTTTGCCAGGGCCGATCGCATTGGCATCTGCCCCGACCAGACCATACGCATTCGGGGTCAGTGGTCGCGAAGAAAAGTCGTCCATCTCGTTATTCAATAACACCCCGGTGCCGGCGGGCGTATAGCAGGCGCCGAACGGGGTGTTCACGCTCAACGTGGCAGCGACTTGATTGCCTTCTGCATCCAGCACCGAAAAATGCGTGGTGTGCTCACCTTGCGCAGGTGGCGTAATCGGTTTGAGCGCGCTGCTCGGCGTGGCTTTATCGAGCGTGATATCGGCGCGCAGTTCCTGCGCATGAGATTTCGCAATCAGGGCCGCGACCGGCACGTCGTGAAAATCCGGGTCGCCGAGAAACTCGCCACGGTCGCGATACGCGCGGCGCATCGCTTCGATGGTGAGATGGGTTTGCACCGCCGCTGGCAGACTGGCCAGGTCGTAGCTTTCCAGGATATTAAGCGCCTCCAGTAAACCAACGCCACCCGATGACGGCGGCGGGGCCGACACGATCCGCATGTCGTGATAGGTACCCACCACTGGATTACGCTCCACGATCCGATATTGCGCGAGATCTTCAACGCTCCAAATGCCACCGCCAGCCTGCACTCCCGCAATGAGCTTGTCTGCGATCTCGCCGGCGTAAAATCCAGCGGTGCCTTGGCGCGCTAACGCCTGCAGGGTATCCGCCAAATCTGGCTGGCGAATGACGTGATTAAGCTTGGGCACTACTCCTTGATCGAGAAAAATCGCAGCGGTGGCAGGATCTGCGGCCATCACCGCTTGGCGATAGGTTGCCATGGCGCGGTAATGTTCGCTGGCAGGAAATCCATTCCGCGCGAGTTTGATGGCCGGTGCGAGGTCGCGGTCGAGCGGCAGCCGTCCGTAGAATAGTGCGAGGTGAACCAACGCCGCAGGGGTTCCTGGAATGGCCGCGGCCAGCGCGCCATTCAGCGATTTGTTGGGAATCACTTCGCCTTTGGCATCGAGAAAGAGCTTTTCGGTGGCGGCGAAGGGCGCGCGCTCACGCGCGTCCACCACAATATCCGTGTTGGCAATTGCGCGGTGGAGCAGAAAGAAGCCCCCGCCCCCAATGCCGGAGGAATAGGGTTCAACTACCGCGAGCGCAGCTGCCACCGCGATTGCCGCATCAAACGCATTGCCGCCGGCATCGATCACTTCGCGACCCGCGCTGGTCGCGAGTGGGTGCGCCGAGGCGATCGCGGCCGGATTTGATTCTTGCAGCGCCCACAGAGGCAGGGTCCAGGCGCAGCACACGCAGAGCCAAACACGCAGATAAACTTTCAAAGTTTGATTTCCTGTGACTTAGTCAACACGTGGTATTTAGTCCAGAGCTGCACATCGCTCTCCTGCTGCAGGAGATCCTTCGGAATGCAATCCACGGGGCAGACTTGCACACACTGCGGCTGCGTGAAATGTCCCACGCATTCGGTGCACCGCGCGGGATCGATTTCGTAGTGTTCGGGGCCTTCGTAAATCGCCTGATTGGGGCATTCGGGCTCACAGACGTCGCAGTTAATGCATTGATCGGTGATCAGAAGCGCCATGGCGAGTGCTCCGCGCGGTTTATTTTTTGGTCCGTTTCCCGAGGCGTTCGGTCAGTGCCGAATGGACGAACGGGTGGACAAACTCGCGGACATCACCGCCGAGTGAGGCGATTTCACGAATGAGTGACGAGGACACGTAGGAGTAGTGTTCGGTCGTGGGCATAAAGATGGTATCGGCTTCCGGCACCAAGCGTTTATTCATGCCCGCGAGTTGGAATTCATACTCGAAATCAGAAACTGCCCGCAGCCCGCGCAGAATCACCTTTGCCGCACATTCCTGCGCGAAATGCGCGAGCAGGCCTTCGAAGCGCCGCACCTCAACATTCGGATGTTCAGCCAGGATACGCTGGGCGAGATCAACTCGCTCATCAGTGGAGAAAGCAGTGCTTTTCGCAGTGCTCGCCGCCACTGCCACGATCACATGATCGAATACGCGGGAAGCCCGCGCGACGATATCGCTGTGGCCATTGGTGATCGGATCGAAGGTTCCGGGATATATCGCAATGTTGCCCAAGGCAGAAACTCCTCATCTTCGCTGCTTGACTGCGGGGGTGCGGCCCGCTCGTCAAGCTGCTTGTACTAGGCAGTAGCGGGTTTGGCTGGTCTCACCAGCGCGCATCATACGCCATCCCTCTGGCAGCGTGACCTCAGGACCGGTGCGTGGCGTTTCCAGATATACCAGCGCCTGCGCGGCCAGCCAGGCGGGCGTGAGCAAGGGCAACACGCGCCACATGAGCTCACTATTAAACGGCGGGTCGAGAAAAACCACGTGGTATTTCACGGGCGTGGTAGTGGTCAGAAAACTTACCGCGTCGCGCGCGATCACCCCGACCGCCGCAGCGGCGGCGAGCACTGCGACATTCGCTTTCAATTGGGTGACCAGCGCGGGATCCGTTTCGACCAAGGTGGCGTGCACCGCGCCACGCGAGACTGCTTCGAGGCCGAGGACCCCGCTCCCTGCAAAGAGGTCCAGGCAGTGCGCCCCGGCAAGGTGTGGCGCGAGCCAGTTGAAAAGCGTTTCGCGCACGCGGTCCGGCGTTGGTCGCACCGTCGTACCCGGCGGCACCGCTAACCAGCGGCGACGCCACTGCCCAGAGATGATACGCACCTTGCCCGGCGGCGCGGTCATGGGGGTGCGATGTGCGGCCCCACCGTTATTTGCGCCATGTGGTCAGGACGCACCCGACGTTGAAAGGCGTCGCGGATCTGGGCTACGGTGACCGCCTCCACCGCGCGCGGGTAAGCTTCCAAATAATCGAGCGGTAAGCGGTAGAAGCCGATCACGGTCAGGTACTCGGTGAGCTTGTTGTTGTTGTCGATGCGCAGCGGAAAACCGCCGATCAGATTGTGTTTGGCCGCCAGCAGGGCCGCCTCGCTCGGTCCTTCGGCCAAAAATGCGGCGAGAGTCTCGTGCATAACCTGCTGCGCCTCGCGCTCGCGCCTGGCCTCGGTTTGCAAACTGATCACGAAGGGCCCGGCGGCCGCGAGCGGTTCGAAGTGGCTGTCCACCGAATACGAAAGGCCGCGGCGTTCGCGGATTTCCTGGAACAACAAGGACACCGGGCCGTTACCGCCCAACACATGATTGCCCACGACTAACGGAAAATAATCGGGATCGCTGCGCGTGATCCCGGGTTGCGCTAACAGGAGATGACTCTGCTCACCGGGCAGATCGATATGCACAGACTGACCGGCAGCGGGAACGACCACCGGCGGCACCGCTGGGGCGTGCGCTCCACGCGGCAATTTCGCGACTAGGGTGTCGGCAATGCGCGTGGCGGCCTCGCGGGTCAGCGCACCAACCATCACTAAAAGGGCGTTGTTGCTGACGTAGTAGCGTTGATAAAACGCGGCCGCGGCCGCGGGCGTAAAGGCCGCCACCGAGGTTTCGGTCCCGCCGCTCGGATTGGCGTAGGGATGCTTCCCGTAGATTGCGTGCAACATCGCCTTGTCACCCAAAGCGCCCGGGGAACTTTTTTCCTGCAGCAAACCCGCGCGCATCTGTTGGCGCACCCGCGCGAAATCTTCCGCCGCGAAACGGGGCTGGGTCAGGGCCGCGCAGGCCAGCTTAAGGGCGGGTTCGGCATAAACGGGATCGGTCAATGTGCGCAACGAAACCCACGCCATGTCGCGCAGCGCACCACCGCCGAATTGGGCGCCGGTCGCTTCCATCTGGCGGTGAAATTCATCTGCAGTCAGGGTGCGCGTGCCCTCACCTAGCAGCCCGTTGGTGAGGCTGGCGAGGCCCGGCGCGGCCCCGTCATAGGCGCTACCAGCGGCAAACACCAGGCGCACTTTGAGCATGGGGATTTCCGGCGCGGCGACGAATAGCACCGGCACGCCATTGGCGGTTTCCCAGCGTTCGATCCTGGGCGCAGACCAGGCGAGGATTGGCCACAGACACCACCCCACCAGCGCCGTGCACAGGACTTTGTTCATGGCGCTTGCTCCGACACCAAATAGGCCACCGTCGCCATGTCGTCCGCAAAATACTTGCGTGCGACAGCCTGCACTTGGGCCGGGGTAATCGCTTGAATCTGTGCCACGTATTGATCTTTTAAGTGCCAGTCGAGCCCTACCACCGCGAGCGAGCCCAGTATCATGGCCTGGCTGAACAGCGAATCTCGTTGATAAATATTCTCGGCGACGACGCCAGTTTTGATGCGCGCCAGTTCGTCTTTCGTTGGGGGTGTTTTTTGCAACGTCGCAAGCTGCCCTTTGATCGCCGCTTCAAGCTGTTCGAGGCTCACGCCGTCGCGCGGCACCCCGTCGAAAGTAAATAAATCGGCAAGCCTGGAAGTACTCGAATAACTTGCACCGGCAGCCAGTGCAATTTCACTCCCGCGCACGAGTTCGCGCGCGAAGCGCGCGCTGGCCCCTCCATCAAGGGTTGCCGCGAGCACCTCCAGCGCGTAGATCTCCCACACTTCAATCCCGGGCTTCGTGCGGCCCACCTGAGTAAGTCCCGGCACTTTGTAGTTCATGATCAACCGCGGAACCCGCTGTTTCGAATTCGCGATGGTGAGACGCTTAAGACCGGTCTGCGGAACCTCTGGCCGATTTTTCAACAGCGGCACGTCCTGGCGCGGAAGTGCACCAAAATACTGTTTCGAGAGCGCTTGGATAGCAGACGGCACCACATCGCCGACCACCACGAGAATTGCATTGTTCGGCGCGTAATAGCGCTGGTACCAGACACTCAAATCGGCCAGCTGCATTTGCTCGATATCGGCAGCCCAACCAATGACGGGCTGACGATAGGGGCTGGTTTGCCAGGTGTGGGCGAGCAGCGTTTCCAACGCGAGCGCTTGCGGGCTATCGTCGGTGCGCAGACGCCGCTCTTCGCGAATCACTTTAAGTTCGTTGGCAAATTCCGCCGGATCGAGCACCAGATTGCGCATTCGCTCCGCTTCGAGTTCGAAACTCAACCCCACATTGCTGGCCGCCCACTGCTGAAAATAGGTGGTGTAGTCGGCTGTGGTGAAAGCATTCTCACGCCCACCTAGCTCGGCGATGCGGCGCGAGAATTCGCCGGTCGCGAAATGCTTGGTGCGCTTGAACATCATGTGTTCCAGCGCGTGCGAGACACCAGTCGCGCCATCCAACTCGTAACTGCCACCGACTTTGTACCAAATTTGTACCACCACCACCGGCGCGCGATGATCTTCTTGCACGATCACGCGCAGACCATTCTCTAAGGTGAATTCCTGGGTGAGCGGCGCGGCCGTCGTCGTGATCGTGATCCCTGCCAGACACAATGAAATAAGACGCGCGAACATTAGGTAGTCTCCGACCAGCTGCGAGGCGAAGGTGTTAGCATAACGCAACGTTTGCGACTGTCGGCAGCGAACCTTTTGCCAGTAATACCCACCACGCATGTTTAAACGACTCCGCGAAGGAATTGCGCGCACGCGCGATGGCTTGCTAAATCGTATCGGGCGCTTATTTGGTCGCGCTGAGCCGATCGATAGCGCGTCACTTGAGACGCTTGAAAATGCCCTGCTCGAAGCCGATACCGGGGTGCAGACCACCGAAATGATTATGCGTGCGGTCAAGCAGTCCGCGCATGGCGCGAAAGTCCCGTTGCTGGAAGCACTGCGCGCGGAAATGGTGAAAATCTTGGCACCGGTGGCCAAGCCCCTGGAAATTCCCCGCGATCACCCCGGCCCTTTCGTGTTGTTGGTGGTGGGCGTGAATGGCGTGGGCAAAACCACCACGATTGCGAAGATCGGGCGCTACCTGCAGTCCGCTGGGCTGCAGGTGATGTTCGCCGCTGGCGATACTTTTCGAGCGGCCGCAGTGGAGCAACTGAAAACGTGGGGTGAGCGGCTCAATATTCCGGTCATTGCCCAGGGGCCAGGGGCGGATCCCGCTTCCGTTATTTTCGATGCGTACGCTGCAGCAGCCGCGCGCGGCGTCCAGGTGTTGATCGCGGACACCGCCGGTCGCTTGCACACGCAAACGGGATTGATGGCGGAACTCGGCAAAATTAGACGCGTACTGGGCAAACAAAATCCCGCCGCCCCCCACGAGACAATGTTAGTCCTCGATGCAACGATGGGTCAGAATGCGTTGCAACAGGCGCGCACTTTCCACACCGCGGTGGCACTCGATTCAATCGTGTTGACGAAGCTCGATGGCACCGCCAAGGGTGGCATTGTGTTCGCGGTGGCGCAGGAACTTGGCTTACCACTGCGGTTTATCGGTGTCGGCGAACAATTCGGTGATCTCCAGGTGTTCAGCGCGGAGCACTTTGTCGCCGCGCTGCTCGGCAGTGAGGCGCCGGAGAATTAGACCCGCACTGAAAAGGTCAGCGACCCGGCTTGATCTAGCCAGCCACGTGCGTGCAACCAGGCACAGGCATCTGCCGCATCGTGGGCAAACCACGCCGCAGCTGAACCCAGGCGAAAACTGTACCCCCAGTTGTCCATATCGCGCAGGAGCGCGGTCTGGCTGTAGCCGGGAACTAAGTCGGCCAGCAGCAACGACAGATAACACACCGCACATTCTTCGAGATCGTCGCCGCCTGCATCGGTATCCAGGGCGCCGCGGCGCACCTCCTCCATGCACAAGTAGTGACACGCTTCGTGCAGCACCGAATTCAGCGGGGTGTCGGGTCTGACGAATAACCGGTTTCCTCGCAGACCCGCCTCCGGGGCCCCCCAATAACTGCCGGGAATTGCCTCCTCAGCGACATAACGGAGCGCCAAACCATGGCGCGCAAACAGGCCGCTGAGGGCGCGCGCCGCCGGCTCAGTGGCCAGACCGAGTAAAACAACTGGCAGAGCGGGGGAATTATTCGACATGTCGCAAATCAAATTTTCTCGTTGGGAACCTACAGCAGGCTTAGCACTCTATAGTCTTGAGTGCTAAAATTTCCTTATTGAAATGGAGGAGGCTTTGCCCCATGACCGCTGTCCTGAATAACCTACTGGCGCCGATCGGATCATTGGAATCCTATGTGGCGGCTGTCAATCGTGTGCCGATGCTGAGCGAAGCAGAGGAACGCGCGCTCGCCGAACGCTACCAAACCCACAACGACCTGGCCGCCGCGCGCCAGCTGGTGTTGTCGCACCTGCGCTTTGTGGTCAGGGTCGCGCGCGGTTATAGCGGCTACGGGTTGGCCCAGAGCGACCTCGTGCAAGAGGGGAGTATTGGTCTGATGAAGGCCGTCAAGCGCTTCGATCCCACCATAGGCGTGCGCCTGGTGTCCTTTGCGGTGCATTGGGTGCGCGCGGAAATCCATGAATTCATCCTGCGCAATTGGCGGATTGTCAAAGTCGCGACGACCAAGGCGCAACGCAAGCTGTTCTTTAATCTGCGCGGCGCGAAGCAGCGCCTGGGCTGGATGAACAGGCAGGAAGTGGAGGCGGTTGCCAAAGATCTCGGCGTGGACGCCAAAGATGTCTGGCTGATGGAGGAGCGTCTCAACGCGCACGATCTGTCCTTCGATCCGACGTCAGAAGACGCGGAAGAGGAATTTGCGCCCGCAGCTTATCTCGCTGACGTGCGCTTTGAGCCGACTCGACAACTTGAGATCTTAGAAGGAACGCAGCACGGTCACCGAAACCTGGGCGACGCCTTGGCGAAGTTGGATTCGCGCAGTCGCGACATCATCACCAGTCGCTGGCTGACCGATCCGAAGCTCACCTTGCAGGAGCTTGCCACGCGCTATCAGGTGTCTGCGGAGCGCATTCGTCAATTGGAGAATAACGCGATTAATGTGATGCGGAAAAAACTTGGGGTGGAATTGTTACCAGCCCCAGCGCGCTAAAGAAGCGCTTCTGCTAACCAGCACGAGCGCGCAACCGCGCCCGGATCACCAACAGATAAATCAACAAAAACAACGCAAAATAATATTCTTGGGGTTCGCTCCAACGAATTTCAAACGGCAGCGAATCCGGCCCGACGATTTTCCGATAGCGCTCGGGTAACCTGATCGCGATTGCCAACACCGCGGTCGGCACGCACTCCAAGGTTGGCCAAAACCACTTCCAAAACACCTTGGTGTGCCGGGCAGGCGACCAGCGCTGACGCAGGGGCACGATGATGCCACCAATCAAGACCCAAAGTTCGAGCAACAGCCGTGGTTTCTGATCGAACCAGCTACTCATGTTATGCAGATTGGTTTCGTGCTGATCGTTCAGCTGGTCAATAGTCTGTGGGGTGTCCCATTGAAACAACTGCTGGCCCCAGGACAGTTCCTCGCCTGCGATATAAAAACAGCTGAGGGTGATCAGCACCACCCATACGCGCATCGCGCGCAGGGGGATCTGGTGCAGACTGCGCAAAAGTGAGAGGCCGACGAATAGCCCGCACAACGCAACGATTGGCGTCGCCAGTTCAACGAGCCCGAGCTCGCCTTCAATGTACTGGTCGTAGAACGCGGGGGCCAAAAGTCTTGTCGCAAAAACGATTATTGCCAGGAGCGGTGGAAACCCCAACCAAAGCCATCTGGGTAAGCGAACTCGTTCAGCCATCGTGTGTCATCAAGCGAGCGCGGCCCGTGCGAGCGGCCAATAGTGATCGACAAAGAGGACCAGGAACAGTGCGGTCAAATACACAATGGAATACTTGAACGTAGCGTAGGCGAGTTCGTCGCGTGGATCGAACTGCATGCGGATCGCATAGTACAGAAAGCCGATATTGAGCAGCATGGCACCGCCTAAATAGATTAGGCCGCACATATAGGTCGCAAATGGCAGCAACGTCACAGCCACCAACAGAAACGTGTAGAGCAGCACGTGCAAACGCGTGAACTCGGTGCCGTGGGTAATCGGCAGCATGGGGATCTTGGCTTTTGCGTACTCAGTTCGCCGATAAATCGCGAGCGCCCAGAAATGCGGCGGGGTCCACGCAAAGATAATGAGAAACAACAGCAGGGCATGCGGATCCAAGGTACCGGTGACCGCCGTCCAGCCGAGGACCGGCGGCGCCGCGCCGGCCGCCCCGCCGATCACAATATTCAACGGCGTCGCATGCTTGAGATACATCGTATAGATGACCGCGTAGCCGATTAACGAGAAGAAGGTTAGTACGGCGGTTAGGCTATTGATATACACCACTAGCAAAACCATGGACAGAAACCCCAACACGAGCGCGAACCCGAGCGCCTGTCCAATGCCAAGTTCGCCCTGCGGAAGCGGCCGGTGCTGGGTGCGCGCCATCAGGGCATCGATACGATAATCGGCAACGTGATTGATGGCGGCCGCCGAGGCAGCGGCGAGCCCTATGCCCACGGTGGCGATGAGCAAGGTCTCGAGCGGCACTAATCCGGGCGTCGATAGAAGCATACCGATGATCGCGGTAAAGATGATCAACGACACCACACGCGGCTTGCACAGCGCGAGAAAATCGCGCCAGCTGGAGGCCCCGAGATGGGGCGCTGGGTGAGCTGTTTCGTTCATCGTTGATTTTGAACTCGGCTGCTGGGACTCGCATATCGGAATAATGTCACCAGACCGAGGAGCAGCATTGCGGCAACCCCGTTATGCATGACGGAGACGGGCAGTGGTAGCCCGTGAAGCACATTGATAATCCCCAGCGCCACCTGAAGACAGAGTAGCGAGAGTATACACCAGGCAATTCGTTGGCCATGGGCTGTGGCAACCCGGCGGGTATAGGCGAACAAACCGATGCCGACTAGCAGCACAAGACCCGCGCCGAGGCGATGTGCGAGATGAATGGCGGTGCGCGCCGGCGTATCCAATACGCCGAACTCGTAATTCACGCCCAACCCGCGCCAAAGCACAAAGGCGTTCTTAAAGTCGGTTACTGGCCACCATTGGCCCTGACAACGTGGAAAATCGGTGCACGCCAGCGCGGCATAGTTAGCACTGGTCCAACCGCCTAGACAGATTTGAATGGTGAGAATCGCAATCGCGACTCCGGCGAACTGCCGCACTCCGCGAAGTGAGGCCGCGCGTGGGAATTGGCGAACTTCGAGTAAATTCCACCACAGAACTGCGAGCAACGTGAAGCCTCCGAGCAGATGCCCCACCACGATCAGCGGTTTCAACAGCAGCGTGACTGTCCACATTCCCAATAAACCCTGGAGCACCACCAGCGGCGCCAAAAGCAGTGAAATTTTGAATGCAGATCGCAGCCGTGCTTGCCAGGCACTTGCCGCCAGCAGCAAAATCAGTGCGCCCAAAGTGGAGGCGAGGTAACGATGGATCATCTCACGCCACGCCTTGCCCGTTTCGAGCGGACGCGCCGCGAGCTTCGCGCGGTCGGCGATTTCGTGCGTGTTCGGCACCAGGATTTGACCATAACAGCCCGGCCAGTCGGGGCACCCAAGGCCTGCATCGGACAAGCGCACATAGGCGCCTTTGGTGATGACCAGTAGCGCCAATAGCGGCAAAACGTGGGACAGAAAGCGGTGCAATCTGCGCATTACTTAGCGAATGGCGGACGCGCGCAACAGACGTTTGAGATCCTTCTGAATCGCGCCGGGTTCCCCCTGTGGGGGGTAACGCAGCATGAGCTGATGACGCCAGTCGACCAGCACGATTGCCGGCAGACGGGCCTCGGTCTCTGCCGCCAAGCGCGTATGGAGGAGCTCGATTGCTGCTGGATCAAGCTGCACTCGCGCCGCATGGCGCGGCACCTCCATCCCCAGCGCGGCAATGGCGTGCACACTCACGCGCACTGCGCCCTGGCCCAGCAATTCACGCAGCACGAGTAATTCATCGAGTGCTTTGCCACAAGCCAGAGCGCACGCGCCCGGTTCCAGATAGACCATCGCCCACTCGCTGGGTTTCAGCTTAAACAAAGGCTCAAATCCCACCTGCGCGGCATAGGGGGTTAGATCAAATGGCGGCGTGACCAGCTGTCCGCGATTCACGAAACCTCGGCTGTGCCAGTTCAAGGTGCCGGAGGTGAGCAGCCAGGCGATGAATATCGGCGCGACAAAAAGCAGCGTTATAGCAGCCAAAAGCAGCCGATTACGCGCCCTCGAAACGGGCTGGTCAGAGTTCACGGGGGTATCCTGGGCGACAAGTTTATCTTGACGTAGAGCACGACCAGCATGACTGCCAGCGCAAACCATTGCACTGCATAGGCCTGGTGTTTACTCACGTCGCGCGAGGGTGCTGGCCAGTCCCGATCGTAGCCGTTTGGTGCCGTGGGGTCTAAATAAATAAGATCCGCGGGTAACGGGTAGCCTAATTTTTGCGCGATACGCGCTGGTTCGAGGCGCTGAATCCTCAGCAGTGATTTGGTCAGTTCTTCAATTTCAGAACTCCCGCCTAAACGAATCCCCACTGGCGGCACCTGCCCAACACGGCCGAACAGGGTTACGCTGACAGTCGGCACGGTCACTCGCGGTAAATCCGCGCGATCAGCTTCCGCGGCCACCCATCCGCGCGCGACGAGCACCTGCGTGCCATCGGATAATTTGAAAGGGGTAATGATTTCATAGCCCGTTCGACCCGCTCGGAACCGGTTGTCTAACAGGAGGTTCGGAGCCTGGTAGTGCCCGGTGGCACGTACGGATCGCCCGAGCAATGAGGCGACGAGATCGCGTGCTGTCGATAACTGCAGTGGCGGGACATCGCGCTGGGCCATGGTCTGCGCATAGCGCGCAAGCTTCTGTTCCGCCCGCTCGAGTTGCCACATCCCGAGACTTATCAGGCTTGGGAAAAGTAGAATGGTCACCCAGGTCGAGGCCTTCCCGGGTCGGAAGCGCAGCCCGTTCATGACCCGCCGGCAGCGGCGCCGTTTTGCTCGCGTGCAGTCAACCAAGAGGACCTAATGGAACACCATCCCTTCATAAAATTCATCGTGATTGCGCTGTTGGTGTTGATTGTGGGGGCGCTCGCCACCGCGTTCAGTGCGCTTTTCCGCGGACGAGATTCCGGCATGGCAGGGGTTAAGGCGCTGACTGTGCGGGTCGGTTTGTCGATCGGCCTCTTTATTTTATTAATGGTGCTTTACGCGCTCGGCATCATTGAACCGCGCGGGGGCTAAGGCTTGGGAGCCTAGCGCAAAACTCTCCACAAAAAAGGGCGCTCAGCTGAGCGCCCTTTAGTTCCGAATTTCTCGGGACGGTCAGATCCAGTAAACGAAAATAAACAGTCCAATCCAAACCACATCCACGAAGTGCCAGTACCAGGCCACGGCTTCAAAGGCGAAATGGTGCTCGGGCTTGAAGTGACCGCGTATCGAGCGCATCAGAATTACGAACAGCATGAGGGTCCCCATGGTCACGTGAAAACCGTGGAAGCCAGTCAACATGAAGAACGTGGCGCCGTAAATGCCGGCATTCAGCGTCAACCCTAATTCGTGGTAGGCATGTCCATATTCCTTCGCTTGCAGCGCGACGAACAGCGCTCCCAGCGCGACGGTCATTGCCAAGCCTAGAATCAATTGAGCGCGTTTATTGTATTTAAGTCCCCAGTGCGCCCACGTCACTGTGCCGCCGCTAGTCAACAAGATCGCCGTATTGAGGGCGGGGACGCCCCATGCACCAATGACATCCTTCGCTTCCTTGAAGCCATAGCTTCGCGGCAATTGGAGTAAAGGCCAATCCGCCAGGAAATTGGGCCACAGAAATTCATGGGTGCCACCCTCTGCGCCGGCGCCCGACAACCACGGCACGGAGAGGATACGCGCATAAAATAGCGCGCCGAAAAAAGCGGCGAAGAACATCACTTCGGAGAAGATGAACCACATCATCCCCATCCGGAAACTGGTGTCTTCCCAATGGCCGTAAGTGCCTTTTTCGCTTTCGCTGATCACCTGCCCGAACCAGCCGAACATCATGTACACAAACAAAATAAAACCGCCGCCCAAGACTTCCGGGCCGATTCCTATTTTATTGAGCGTAAGCGCGCCCCCAACGAACATCGTGAAGATTGAAATCGCCGCAATGAAGGGCCATTTGCTTGAGTCAGGAACATAGTAGTGCTGATGCGCGGCGTGTACGTTTGCCATGGCTAGATTCTCGCTTACAGAAAAGGTGACTGCATTTAGGACCGAGGGTCCGCATTTTCGGCGAGCTTAGGACTTGCCGATACCTGGATGGTCGAACGAAAGAAGGTATATCCCAACGTTAAAGTTTGAATGTTCTTGGGTAACTTGGGATTAACCACGAAGCGCACCGGCATCTGCCTGGTTTCGCCGGTCGTTAAAGTTTGCTGCGTAAAACAGAAACATTCGGTTTTGCTGAAGAAGGGTGCCGCAGCGTTCGGTGCAACGCTGGGAACTGCCTGGCCAGTGACGGTGTCCGCGCTGTGATTAGTCGCTTCAAACATAACTTCGGTTTCGATTCCCGGATGAACCGCGACTCGCGACGTCATCGGCTTAAAGACCCAGGGAAAGCCCGAATTCACATTAGTGACGAACTCAACCGTGATCAGCCGTGCGTTATCCACCGGAATTGCGGCGGCTTCCGCCACCGAAAGGCGACCCGTCTTACCATTTACGCCCGTGATTTCGCAGAACACGTTGTACAGTGGCACCAGGAGATAGCCGAAGCCGAACATCGCCAACACCACTAACAGGAGCTTGGAGATAAGCCGACGATTGGCGCGACGCAAAGCTCCGCTCATGCGTTCAGACTAAATGCTGCAGGAAGAATGCCGCATAAACGGCAACGGCGACCAGCGCCAAGACCACTGCGGTTCTGCGCGCACGCTGGCGTTGATTCTGCTCTGCCATCGCGCACATCAGCGATTGCCGCCTTCGATGGTCGCTGGCTCCGGAGGCGTCGTGAAGCTGTGGTAAGGCGGCGGCGAGGGCAAAGTCCATTCCAGACCATGTGCGCCTTCCCATACCTGTGCGGTGGCTTTAACACCGCCGCGCACACATTTCACGATCACGATCAAAAACAGAAATTGGGAGGCGCCAAAAACGAAGCCGCCGATGCTTGAGACCATGTTCCAGTCCGCAAACTGCACCGCGTAATCCGGGATCCGGCGCGGCATCCCCGCCAGACCCAGAAAATGCTGCGGGAAAAACAACACGTTGACCGAGATCGTGGATAACCAAAAATGCCACTTGCCGAGGGTCTCGTCGTACATATGCCCGGTCCACTTGGGCAACCAGAAATAGGCCCCCGCCATGATCGCGAAAATGGCGCCAGTCACAAGCACATAGTGGAAATGGGCCACGACGAAATAAGTATCGTGATATTGGAAATCGACCGGCGTCACACCCAACATCAACCCAGAAAAGCCGCCAATCGTGAACAGCACGACAAAACTGATCGCGAACAGCATAGGGGTTTCAAAAGTCATCGAACTTTGCCACATCGTGGCCACCCAATTGAAGACTTTCACGCCCGTGGGGACCGCGATCAAGATCGTGGCATACATAAAGAACAGCTCACCGGCAAGCGGCATGCCCACGGTGAACATGTGGTGTGCACACACAATGAACGAAAGGAACGCGATCGACGCGGCGGCGTACACCATGGAGCTATAGCCAAATAGCGGCTTCCGCGCGAAGGTCGGAATTATCGCCGAAGCGATGCCGAAGGCCGGGAGGATCAAAATATAGACTTCAGGATGCCCGAAGAACCAGAAAATATGCTGGAACATCACCGGATCGCCACCGCCAGCGGCACTGAAGAAGGAGGTGCCGAAGAATTTATCTGTGAGCAGCATCGTGACCGCGCCGGCGAGCACCGGCATTGCGGCGATCAGCAGGAAGGCGGTGATGATCCAGGTCCACACGAACAGCGGCAGTTTCATTAGAGACATGCCAGGCGCGCGCAAATTGAACACCGTGGCGATGATGTTGATGGCCCCCGCGATTGATGATGCCCCCATGAAATGCACCGCGAAGATCAGGAACGGGAAAGCCATGCCTGTTTGGAGCACCAGCGGCGGATACATGGTCCAGCCGCCAGCAGGGCCGCCGCCGGGCATGAAGAGCGTGCTCAATAACAACGTAAAGGCGAACGGCAGGATCCAAAAGCTCCAGTTATTAAGTCGCGGCAGGGCCATGTCTGGCGCACCAATCATCATTGGGACTAGCCAGTTGGCGAATCCCGTCCAGGCCGGCATGACCGCGCCGAAAATCATTACCAGAGCGTGCATCGTGGTCATGCTGTTGAACAGCTGAGGGTCCACAAACTGCAGGCCTGGTTGGAAGAGCTCGAGGCGAATGACCATGGCCATCGCGCCACCAATGAAAAACATAATCAACGAGAACACCAGGTACATCGTGCCGATGTCTTTGTGGTTGGTGGTGGTCAACCAGCGTGTAATGCCACCCTTGTAGTGGTGATCATGATGGTCGTGGACAGCTGCTTCGCTCATTCGCGGTTCCTCGTTCGATGCAGATTGCAATAAAGTTCCAGAGGCCTAGTGGCGCTGGACGATGAGTTGACTTTCAGGTGCTGCGGGGGCGCTGAGGGCGACCGGTTGCTGCGCAGTTTTGTGGTCTGCCAACCATTTCTGGAACTCGGGCAGCGGCACCGCGCGGATGACAATCGGCATGAAGCCATGGTCCTTGCCGCACAGTTCTGCACATTGCCCGCGATAGACGCCGGCTTCCTGAATGGTCGCCCACGACTCGTTGATATAACCCGGTACGGCATCGCGCTTCCAACCGAGGGCGGGCACCCACCACGCGTGGATGACGTCACCAGCGGTGGTCAGGAAGCGAATCTTCTGGTTCACCGGTACCACAATTTCGTTATCCACTTCGAGCAAATAGTTCTCCACCGTTGCAGGATCAATGCCTGAATGAAGTTGCCGCGCGATGTTGCTGGTTTGGGCGAGGGTGCTAAAGACTTCCACCCCTTCGTTGATGTACTCGTAATGCCATTTCCACTGGTATCCGGTGACCTTGATGGTGAGATCTGAGTGGCTGACATCCTCCATCATGATCAGCGCTTTAGTGGCCGGTACGGCCATCGCAATCAAGATAACCAACGGGACTACAGTCCATAGGACTTCCACCGTGGTGCTTTCGTGCCATGGCGCCGCAACAGCGCCCTGTGACTTCCGAAATTTGAAAATGGAATAGAAAATCGCACCGAACACCACGATGCCGATCGCGACGCACACCCATAAGATCAACATGTGTAAGTCGTACACAATATTGCTATAGGGAGTGACGCCGCGCGGTAGATTCAGCTGACCCCACGCGGCGTTAGCGAACCCTGGCAGCAGCAACAGGAGCGACGCGCAGACCGCGTGCAGGCTACCGGGTTTCGAAATCGATCTCATCATGCTATTGGCTCCCCACAAACGCCCGAAGGTGCAGAATCGTAATTCATATCCGCCTTAACTTTTATACTGCTTGGTGCGATCACCGCCTGGGCCGTATGCAGCGACCTGCGACTTGCCGTATGCAGCGACCTGCGACTTAATGATCGAAGAACTGTCTTGGCGAAGGTTAATGCGGGGGCATTCTAGCGGGTTTTATGGATGGCGTTAATCAAAGATCGCGCTAATTCTGTGCGCTCCCCTTCTGTGAGGAACTGCCCAAGGCAAACTTCGCGTCCGTGTGAAGTCAGGCACAGGCGGCTGGGGTACCAATTGTAGGGAGCGCCGCGGAGTTCAACTCTGACCCAATGGCGGTCGAACCGATGGGTTTCAGTCGGTTGGTGGCGGCCCTTTTCCACGATTAGTTGGGTCCCTTGCAGGCGCACCACTTCGCGCCATTCGCCACTCGACAAAACGTAATAGAAGGCCGCCCACAGTAGCGCTATCTCCAGACCCGCGAAAGGCAGCACCAGTGGAGCACCAAGGGCCAGGAAGAAGAACCCACTACTCGCCGGCACCAAACTCAGAATATAGAGCCAACGTTTCGCCTGCGGCCAGGTCAACGCGCGATGCGGCCGGATTATCCAGGTGGTTGGCGCGAGTTCGTTCGGAAGGACTTCCATTCGTGAGCCCCCTTTAGCCTGTGAGCGCGCTCGCCACGGTCGCCAACTGGCTGGCCATAAAGTCGGCGGTCGGCGAATCAGACCAAGGAACGCGCGCGAGGAGCGGTGCGTCGATGCGCGCGGCGAGACTGTCGATGGTGGCCTCCACATAAGGATAAGCGGGGTCGATCACGTTGGCGATCCAACCAAATAAAGGAATGTGGTCGCGGGCGATCGCCTCGACGGTTAACAAGGTGTGGTTGATGGCACCGAGGCGGATCCCTGCGACCAGAATGACGCGCAATGACCAAGTTTGCGCCAGCGCAGCCTGCATGAGTTCCTCACTGAGAGGGACCCGCCAACCACCTACGCCTTCGACCAAAACGACCTCCGCAACGGCAGTCAGGGTGCGAAATCCGGCGGTTAGCGAAGGCCAGGTAATCACGCGATTTTCAAGTTTAGCCGCAATATTCGGTGCCACTGGCGCCTTGAATAAATACGGATTGACGGCTTCCGGGGGTAATCCTGCCATCGAACTTGCTTGCAGCGAGACGACATCTTCATTGCTGCCATCCTGGGCTAGACCAGCGGCGACTGGTTTCATGCCGGCGGCGCTGATGCCGCGTGCCCGCAGCGCGACTAACAGGCCACACGTCACCACTGTCTTGCCGATCCCGGTGTCGGTGCCCGAGATGAAGTAGTTCATGAAATCCGCTTGCTCAGATTCTTGAAAGGAAAGGTCGCGACGGTGCTGCCGTCCTGGGGGCGAGTGTCTGCGCGCGGCGCCCAAGCATGCCCGAAGATGATTTCGTAAGTCGCTGGCAACACTCCGTGTTGGCGAAAAGGTTCGTAGGCCACACCCAACGCGGGCAACGTTTCACGCGCTGACAAACCTCGCTTGCGTTGGTGATGACTGTTTGTTCCTCCGACCGCCCTGAGGTCGCGCAGCAAACCCGTAAGCGTTGGATATGTGAGGACCAGGTTCTCGCGATCAAGGACAGGCGAGGACAACCCGCCGCGCACCACCGCATCCCCGATGTCATGCATATCGAGAAAAATATGCACGTGTGGGCGTTCATCAAGCGCGACCCACGCTGCGCGCAATTCCTGCAGGGTCGCCGGTCCCAGGGTTGAGAAAAGCAGCAACCCGCCTGGACGTAACACGCGGCGACATTCATTAAAGACTGGCAATAACTCTGCGCACCAATGCAAAGTTAAATTTGAAAATATTAGATCTACGGAGTCATCGGCAAGCCCGGTTTGCGCGGCGTCTGCACAGAGTAAATGCGCGCGTGAGAACCACCGTTTGGCGTGGTTACGCGCGCGCGCCAACATGGCCGGTACTGGGTCCAGCAGCAGCAGCTGCGCGCGACGATAGCGCTCTTCCAGCAAGCGCGCGCAGTAACCAGTGCCTGCCCCAAGGTCAAGAATGCGCGCGGGTTCGATTTGCATGAACTCCAAACGAGCGATCAGCCGGTCTCCAACTTCGCGCTGGAAGACTGCGGATTCGTCATAGGTTTCTGCAGCTCTATTAAATGCGCGGCGTACCGCTGCGGAATCTAACTGCGCAGCGAGTTTGTCAGGCATGTCACGCAGCGGGCTGGAAGAGGTCGCGATATTCTTTTAGGCCATCGACTAGGCGGTCGAGATGTCGATGCTCATGTGCGGCGCTGATGCAGATTCTTAGGCGCGCGGTGTCTTTGGGTACTGTCGGCGGCCGAATCGCGCGCACATAAAGTCCTTTGGCGCGTAGTCCGGCAGCGACGCGTAGTGCCGTTGCGCCGTCGCCGATCAGCAAGATTTGAATGGGGCCTTCGCCGCGTGGGATGGGTAGGTCGGTCGCCTCGAGCGCAGCGCGGAAGTAACTTAGATTGCTAAACAGCCGTTCGCGAATCGACGCGTCTTCGATGACTAGCTGCAGCGCGCGGGTTGTCGCGTGTGACATCGCAGGCGACGGCGCGGTGTCGTAGATGAACGTCCGTGCATTCTGCAGCAGGCTTTCGATCAACACCTCCGGCCCAATCACCGCCGCGCCAACCGTGCCGAGTGCCTTGCCAAAAGTGACCACCAACAAGGGCACGTCGGTTTCTTTCAAATCGAAATGCGCGACAGTGCCGGCGCCGCCGCCAAAAACCCCAAATCCGTGGGCGTCGTCACACACCAAAATCGCTTCATGGCGCCTAGCGAGTGCCGCTATTCTCGGCAGCGGTGCGAAATCGCCGTCCATGCTAAAGAGCCCGTCTGTGACAACCCAGGTTCGATTTGGAGATGAGGCAAGCAGCGCGGCTTCGAGCGC
>JANOVQ010000437.1:0-8418 GCA_031417495.1 Pseudomonadota bacterium
CACCACGATGCTTCAGTCGCTTGTACTTACCGCACAGGCATTCGTAGTCTTTGATTGGCCCAAAGATCTTTGCGCAGAACAGGCCGTCGCGCTCGGGCTTGAAGGTGCGGTAATTGATCGTCTCCGGCTTTTTGACTTCACCGAATGACCACGAACGAATTTTCTCTGGCGACGCCAGACCGATATTGATCGCATCGAAGTCTTCCACATGTCCGTGCGCTTTGAATAAGTCGAGTAGGTCTTTCACGCTTGGTATCTCCTAAGACGGCAACCGTCCCATAACCTGGCCATGTAATCAGTTATTCGCGATCGAGTTCGATATCGATGCCGAGCGAACGCATTTCTTTCAACAGCACATTGAAGGACTCCGGCATTCCCGCCTCCATGCTGTGGTCGCCATCGACGATGTTTTTGTACATCTTGGTGCGACCATTCACATCGTCCGATTTAACCGTGAGCATTTCCTGCAGGGTGTAGGCCGCGCCATAGGCTTCCAGGGCCCAGACCTCCATTTCACCGAAGCGCTGTCCACCGAACTGCGCCTTACCACCCAGAGGTTGTTGCGTCACCAAGCTATACGACCCAGTTGAGCGCGCGTGCATCTTGTCATCCACCAAATGGTTGAGCTTGAGGATGTACATGAAACCCACTGTGATCTCGCGATCAAACGAATCACCAGTGCGACCGTCATAGAGCCGGGTTTGGCCACTGCGCGGCAGCCCCGCGAGCTCCAGCATTTTCTTGATATCGCCTTCGGTCGCGCCGTCGAACACCGGCGTCGCCATCGGCACGCCATCGGTCAGATTGTGCGCGAGCGTTTGCACTTCCTTGTCATCGAGGAGCGCGAGATTTTCATGATGCCCACTTGAGTTGTAGATCTGCGTCAAAAAAGTTCGCAGCTCTGCTGAACTCGCCATGACGTCCAGCATTTGACGAATTTTCTTGCCGAGCCCATGTGCCGCCCAGCCAAGGTGAGTCTCGAGAACCTGTCCGACATTCATACGCGAGGGCACGCCGAGTGGGTTGAGCACCACATCAACGGCGGTCCCGTCGGCCATATGCGGCATGTCTTCCACTGGCACGATCATCGAAATCACGCCCTTGTTGCCGTGCCGACCTGCCATTTTGTCGCCTGGCTGCAGACGACGCTTCACAGCAAGATAGACCTTGGCCATCTTCAATACGCCAGGTGCAAGATCATCGCCGGACGTTAGCTTGGAGCGCTTTTCTTCAAACTGCTGCGCAAACTCAGCGTTGTTCTGCTCGATTTGCCCGGCCAGCCGCTCAACTTGCTCGTTAGTTTTGTCGTCCTTGGTTCTGATCTCGATCCACTGCTCGCGCTTCAAAGATTTCAGCGCTTCTGGGGTCACCTTATCGACACCAGCCAGCGCTTTGGGCGCCTTTTCAATTGCCTTACCCAGCAGCAAGCGCTCGACTCGTTGATAAATGTCGTCATGCAGAATTCGGAGCTGATCATCCAAATCCTTTTTGACGCTCGCCAGCTCAGCGCGTTCAATCTCCAGGGCGCGGGCGTCCTTCTCCACACCATCACGGGTGAAGACATGGACGTCGATAACAGTGCCGTTCATACCCGAGGGCACGCGCAACGAGGTGTCTTTGACGTCAGAGGCTTTCTCGCCAAAAATCGCCCGCAGTAATTTTTCTTCGGGCGTCAGCTGGGTTTCCCCTTTAGGGGTGACCTTACCGACCAAAATATCGCCGGGATGAACCTCCGCGCCGATATAGACAATGCCGGATTCATCCAGTTTCGATAGCGCGCTTTCGCTGACATTGGGGATATCCGCCGAAATTTCCTCCGGTCCCAGCTTAGTATCGCGTGCAACGCAAGTTAGCTCTTCGATATGGATACTGGTGAACCGATCCTCTTGAACTACCCGCTCTGAAATCAGAATGGAGTCTTCAAAGTTGTAGCCGTTCCACGGCATGAAGGCGACACACAGATTCTGACCCAACGCCAATTCGCCCAAGTCGGTTGCTGGCCCGTCCGCAAGCACATCCCCCTTCGCAATCCGGTCATCCGGTTTCACGAGCGGGCGTTGATTGATGCAAGTGTTCTGATTCGAACGGGTGTATTTGGTGAGACCGTAGATATCCACGCCCGGCTCGCCTGGTTTGGTCTCGTCGTCATTAACGCGCACCACAATTCTCGACGCATCGACGAGATCGACCACGCCACCGCGCTTCGCGCTGACGATTACGCCAGAGTCTTGTGCCACGGCGCGTTCAATTCCGGTGCCGACCAAGGGCTTCTGCGTGCGCAAAGTCGGCACTGCTTGGCGTTGCATGTTGGAACCCATCAGGGCGCGGTTCGCATCATCATGTTCCAGGAACGGGATCAGCGCCGCCGCCACCGACACAATCTGCATTGGGGAGACGTCCATATATTGGACACGATCTGGCGTCGAGAGCGTGAACTCGTTCTGGGTACGACAGGACACCAGTCCGTCGGTTAATTTGCCGTCCTTGTCGAGCGTCGCATTCGCCTGCGCAATCGTGTACTGGCTTTCTTCGATCGCTGACAAATAATCAACTTGCTCGGTCACGTGGCTGTCGTTTACCTTGCGATAGGGCGTTTCCAAAAATCCGTACTTATTGGTGCGCGCAAAAACTGCCAAAGAATTGATGAGTCCGATGTTCGGTCCTTCAGGGGTTTCAATCGGGCACACGCGGCCATAATGCGTGGGATGCACATCGCGCACCTCGAAGCCTGCTCGCTCGCGCGTCAACCCGCCTGGTCCAAGCGCCGAGACGCGGCGCTTGTGCGTCACTTCGGATAATGGATTGTTCTGATCCATGAACTGCGAGAGCTGACTGGAACCGAAAAATTCCTTGATCACAGCCGACACCGGCTTCGCGTTGATCAGCTCCTGCGGCATGATCCCTTCCGACTCCGCCAAACTCAGGCGTTCTTTGACTGCACGCTCAACCCGCACCAAGCCCACCCGGAACTGGTTCTCCGCCATCTCGCCGACGCTGCGCACCCGGCGATTGCCCAGGTGATCAATATCATCGACCGTGCCGTTGCCATTGCGGATATCGACCAGCGTTTTAACCACCCGCACAATGTCCGAGCCGTAGGTCTTGAGCTCTGCTTTCAAATCACCCCATTTAATTTTCGCGGTATCCGGACGTTCAGCATCCACCAGCATCCGCCGCAACTCAGGCATCACGCGAGTCAACGGAATTTCGATGAGATTAGTGACCTTTTCTTCTCGCTTCTTGGTCTTATCCTCAAGCAAATCTTTGAGATCCTTCTCCAATAACAAGGTGAAGTAGACCGAATCAAGGAGTACTCCTGGTACTTCGCTCCCCGGTCGTCCAACCCGACGATTGAACTTCATGCGACCAACCGCCGACAAGTCGTAGCGATCTTCTGTGAAGAACAAGTTCTTGAAGAGATTTTCCGCCGCATCTTTCGTCGGCGGCTCACCCGGACGCATCATGCGATAGATTTCAACCTGCGCTTCAAGTTGAGTCCGCGTGCCGTCCGCCCGCAATGTTTCTGAAATGTACGCGCCATGATCGAGATCGTTCGCAAAGATCGTTTCGACCGCGCCGATATTGGCGACGATGAGCTTGGTCAACAGGTCTTCGGTGATTTCCGTGTTCGCGTCGGCGAGCAGTTCACCAGTGTCCTTGCGAACAATATCGCGAGCGAGGACGCGACCTACGGCAAAACTCCGCGGCACGACAATTTCGCTTAGATTTGCTTTCTGGATATCGCGGATGTGGCGCACGGTTACACGCCGCTCCGCTTCGATAATGACATTTCCAGCGCTGTCGGTGAGGTCGAAATCGAGCGTGACCCCGCGCAGCCGTTCGGGCACCAGCTTCAGGCGAATTTCCTTTTGCGACAAGGTCAGCGTGTCTCGCTCGAAGAACATCTCCAGCATTTGTTCTGAGGAGTAACCGAGCGCACGCAAGAGCACAGTCGCCGGGATCTTGCGCCGGCGGTCAATACGGACGTAAACCAGGTCTTTCGGATCGAATTCGAAATCGAGCCACGAGCCGCGATAAGGAATCACGCGCGCAGAGAACAGCAGTTTCCCCGAAGAATGTGTTTTGCCGCGGTCATGATCAAAAAACACGCCTGGCGAACGATGCAATTGCGAGACGATCACGCGTTCTGTGCCATTGATTACAAAGGTCCCGTTTCCCGTCATGAGCGGCAATTCGCCCATGTAGACCTCTTGTTCACGGATGTCCTTGATGGCCTTGTCAGCGCCCGACTCTTTGTCGAACAGCACCAACCTGACCTTCACACGCAGCGATGCGGCGTAGGTAAGGCCGCGTACCTGACATTCCTTGACGTCGAAGATCGGCGCCCCGAGACGGTAGCTAACGTATTCAAGGATCGCATTTCCGGAATAACTCTCAATGGGAAATACGGACCTAAATGCGGCGTGCAAGCCGTCGTCTATGCGCCGTTCCGGCTGGATTCCAGCCTGGAGGAACGCACGATAGGATTCGATCTGTGTTTCGAGCAAATAAGGAATGCCGAGAATAGAACTACGTTTGCCGAAGTCTTTACGGATACGCTTCTTCTCGGTGTACGAATAGGCCATGGTCGTCCTCTTTTCAGTCGATTCCAGCGCGCAACAAAGTTGGCACTGAAATGCTTAGAACGTCAGGGAACGGGCATGCAATGAGTGGCGGGCGGCTGTGCGCCGTTCCGCCACTCGGTACTTGCATGTATGAACTGCAAAATCGCGAAGCTTGAACTGTTATTTCAGTTCAACCTTCGCGCCAGCTTCTTCAAGCTGCTTCTTGACGGTTTCCGCCTCAGCCTTGGGCGCGGCCTCTTTCACCGTGGACGGCACGCCTTCGACCAAATCTTTGGCTTCTTTCAGCCCAAGACCCGTGATGGCTCTGATCGCCTTGATCACGTTGACCTTGTTCTCGCCATAACTCGTCATGATGATGTCGAAGTCTTCTTTGACTTCAACGGGGGCTGCGGCCTCCGCAGCCATCATCATCGGCGCGGCGGCGGCCGCAGCGGACACTCCCCACTTGTCTTCGAGCGTGGATACCAGCTCGGTGACTTCAAGGATCGACATTTTACTTAGGATATCAACCAACTCTTCTTTAGAAACGGCCATGATGGGCTCTCCTCACAGATAGACTGAAAATTTGCTTAATCAAGCGGCTTGCTGTTTGTCGCGATAGGCAGCGAGAACGCGCACGAATTGCGCGGCCGGCTCAGCGAGCGTGCGGACCAACTTAGTTGCCGGTGCGTTGAACACTCCAAGCAACATCGACCGAGCTTCATCCAGCGTTGGCAACGTCGCCAATACCTGCAGATCCTCGGGTCCACGCAATGCGCCACCAAACGCAATCGCGATGGGCACCAGCTTTTGATTGTCCTTCAGGAAATCGCGGACCACGCGCGCGCCAGCTCCTGGATCCTCTTTCGAGAAAACTAGAACCAGCGGTCCACTCAATTTCGGTTGCAGACACTCAAAGCTCGTGCCACTCAGTGCGCGTCGTGCCAAAGTGTTTTTAACCACCTTGACGTAAACGCCAGCGTTACGGGCACGGACTCGCAAATTGGTCATTTGCGACACCGTTAAGCCCGCGTACTCGGCAGCTATTGCCGCCTGCGCCGACACTGCGATTGCGTTGACTTCAGCAACAACCGATTTCTTTTGCTCTAAAGTCAAACTCACGATACTTCTCCTGGATTGGTCTTGCCGAAGCAAAACCACACCTTTGTTTTCGTCGCTTTGGGTAAAGCGACGGTTGATTACGGTGTCCTAGCCAGGGGCTACCTGCTCTGGATCCACCGTCTACGCTGGCCGATCTCGATGATCGATTAACTCGCCTTGAGAGTTCGCTGCCGCGGTTTAACCTGGGGACACCAGGTCAAACCAAACTTCATCGTTCTGCTCGCTGCGTGGCCTGCGGTCTTTGACGTTTATCAGGCGAATGGCCTGATAACCCAAAGTTCGTTGCTCGTCAGACCGTTTCTACCGACGCCCTATCGACCGCAATTCCAGGTCCCATGGTCGATGAAACTCTAATCTGACGAAGATAAATGCCCTTGGAGGTACTGGGCTTCGCTTTCCGCAAATCGACCAGAATCGCCTCACAATTTTCTTTCAATGCGGCCACTTCAAAGGACGCTTTGCCGATTGCACAATGGATGATGCCGGCTTTGTCGGTGCGGTAACGCACCTGCCCGGCCTTGGCGTTGCGCACGGCGGTCGCAACATCGGTAGTGACGGTGCCGACTTTCGGATTCGGCATCAAGCCACGTGGCCCGAGAATCTGCCCGAGCTGGCCGACCACGCGCATGGTCGCCGGTGTCGCAATCGCGACATCAAAATTAATGTTGCCCTGCTTGATTTGCTCCGCAAGATCATCCAGCCCGACCACATCCGCGCCTGCCGCGCGACCTTTCTCGGCATCGGCGCCATCTGCAAACAGCGCGACACGAACCTGGGTGCCGGTGCCGTGCGGCAATACCGTGGAACCGCGTACGACCTGATCGGATTTGCGCGGATCGACGCCCAGATTGATAGCGACTTCCACCGACTCATCGAATTTAGCGGTGGCAATTTCTTTGACGAGTTTGAGCGCGTCTTCGAGTGTGCGCGGTCGGCTTCGATCACCCACCTTTGCCATCATCGCGGCCCATCGCTTGCTTGGTTTCGCCATGACTAACCTCCCTCAACTTCGATGCCCATACTGCGGGCGGTTCCGGCGATAGTCCGCGCGGCGGCTTCGACGCTGGCGGCAGTCAGGTCCGTGGCTTTGGATTGCGCGATTTCCAGCACCTGGGCGCGCGTTACTTTTCCGACCTTGTCCTTATTCGGAACGGCGCTACCTTTGGGGATGCCTGCGGCCTTGCGCAGGAGCACCGACGCCGGCGGTGTTTTGGTAATGAAAGTGAACGAGCGGTCCGAAAAAACGGTGATGACCACGGGAATTGGCAAGCCCTGTTCAAGTTCTTGCGTACGTGCATTGAACTGCTTGCAGAACTCCATGATGTTGACACCGCGCTGGCCCAGCGCCGGCCCTACTGGGGGGCTGGGGTTCGCCTTACCTGCTGCAACTTGCAGCTTGATATAGGCATCAATCTTCTTCGCCATTACCGGATCTCCTTGGGTCCAAACGCCTCGCGGCTCCCCATTTGGTTGGCTGAACTTAGTTTAGGGACAGCTTCGTCCCAACTAATTGCAGCTTGGATGTATTTAGTCTTTCGAAACCTGTCCAAACTCCAGCTCGACAGGCGTGGAGCGCCCGAATATTGAAACCGCTACCCGTAAGCGGCTTTTCTCGTAGTTGACTTCCTCGACCACGCCGTTGAAATCCGTGAACGGACCATCGATGACTCTGACGACTTCGCCAACTTCGAACAGAACCTTCGGCTTGGGCTTCTCGGTTCCTTCCTGAATTCTGTTCAGTATCGTTTGCGCTTCGCGTTCAGTGATGGGAGTGGGTTTGTCGCTGGTGCCTCCGATAAATCCCATCACCTTGGGACAATCCTTGACCAGATGCCACGAGGATTCATCCATCTCCATTTGCACCAGAACGTATCCCGGAAAAAACTTGCGGTCACTTTTGCGCTTCTGGCCGTCTCGCATCTCGATCACCTCTTCGGTGGGGACCAAGATTTGACCAAATTTTTCGTCCAACCCGCTGCGTTTAACGCGGTCTTCCATTGACCGTTTAACCTGGTTCTCAAACCCAGAATACGCGTGAACCACATACCACTGAAGTGCCATCAATTATTCCTATTCTTAGCCCGTGAGCCAGTGGATGAGCGCACCCAGCAACATATCAAGCAGCCACAAAAAGATCGCCGAAATCACCACCACCACGAGGACTGCCAAGGTCGTTTGCAACGTTTCCTGCCGAGTCGGCCAAACGACCTTCCGCACCTCGACCTGCACATCGCCACCAAACGCCGCCAGCGCCCGGCCTTGCGCGGTCTGCAGCGCGACGAAGATGGCGACAATTACTGCAGCGACGAGACCAAGTACGCGGGCAAGCTTGGAGACGTCCGCGTAAACATAGAATGCCGCGATGCCCGCCAGGACCAGCGCGAGCGCAACAGCCAGCTTTATGGTATCGAGCGCGGCATTCGAGGTCTCAACATTCGAGTTCATGGGGCCGGCCTTCTACTTTCCAATTCTCTACAGTTATATTCAGTGTCGCGCTACAGTGGCAGGCCAGGAGGGTCTCGAACCCCCAACCTGCGGTTTTGGAGACCGCCGCTCTGCCAATTGAGCTACTGGCCTGTTGCGTCTAACCCTGTTACAAAAGGAGAACAATTTATATTCAGAACCCGAATTTTGTTACTGCGACGCCGGTATTCGCGCGAGAGCTTTTGAAATCCAATCAATCCAGGATATTGGCGACGAAACCAGCCCCGACTGTGCGTCCACCTTCGCG
>JANOVQ010000438.1:0-8595 GCA_031417495.1 Pseudomonadota bacterium
CTACGATGCAGTGGCCTGCGGCAATGTAGCCGAAGCGCGACGCTTGCACTTTCATCTATTCGAACTGAATCGCGCCGTGTTCTACGACACCAACCCGACGCCGATCAAATACATGATGAAGCGCCTTGGCCTACTCGCGGATAACGAGCATCGGCTGCCGATGATGCCTGCCACTTCGGAGGTCGCCCTGCGTTGCGATAAGGTCTTGCAGCAAGCCGGCTTGCTACGAGTTTGAAGGCATCAGCAACACCCTGCTGGAAACGCTGACCGGCGAACCTGCATAAAAATCACGCATCGGCATGACAGCTTCGCCGAGCCGGTGCGACAGTCACCAGTGAGCGCTGCCGCGCGGGTGGCCGCTACACAGCCTGGAGTGGCCGCGGCCGATCGCACAATTTTTTGGAGATTTTTGCATGCACGTCCACTATTCAACCCAAGGCCGCAGTTGGGCCGACGCCCACTACAGCGCGCCCCTGCTGTCCGACATCGCGGCGCAGGCAGCGTCTGCCGACCGTACCCGTTCACTCGATCCGGCGCTGATCGCTGCGATCAAGCGCAATGATCTGATGCGTCTATCCGGCAGCCCGGAACTCGATGGCTTGAACGAAAAGGTCGGGGTGATTGGCAACGAATTACGCGCAGTCGCCGCAAACTGCGTGTCCACTGCGTGGTGTCTGTGGAATCATCTCTGCACTTTCCATCATTTCGTAGGGCTTCTCGGACCCTCGCATCGCGATTTTTTGCGCGACATTGTGCGCAACCACGAATGGGTGTGTTTTCCGGCTGGGGCATCGACGGCAGTCACAGCGACACCCCGCCGCGCGGAGGTCGTGCTAAATGGGGTGGCGGCGTTCGGTTCTGGTGCGCGCTACGCGGAGTGGGCGGGCGTGGTGTTCGAAGACGACAAGCGCGAGGGGTTGCAGTTCTCGCTGGCGAATCTGCGCGATCCAGGGGTGCAGATTCCGATGAGCTGGGAAGCCATGAGCGTGCGCGCCTCGGCGACCGATCACATCCATTACACAAACGTTGCGGTACCCGCGAACCGAGTGGTGCCGTGGACGCCGATGTACCGCGCAATCTTCCGCGATCCCGACTATCGCGTCATCCATCCGCGCTATCGCGAGGACTGGGTCGCACTGTCGGTACTCTGGCTCGGCGCGATGGCCACCGGCGTCGCGGAGATATCCTTCACCGACACGGCGGGCAGCATCCGCGAGCGCATCGCGATTCTCGGCACCAGGATGGTGGAGCGACCGACCATTCACGTGAATCTCGGGCGCGCTCGCGCGCTGATCAACGCGGCGACCGACACAGTGTTCGCCGCGCTCACTGAAACCGATGCGCGCATCGAAGCTGCGGCGCCACCGACTGAAGGCGACTATTTCCGGCAATGCGCGGCCGGCATGCAAGCGGTATTGCTGTGTGAAGAGGCGATGCGCCTTATCCAGCGCGTGCTCGGCGGTAACAGTCTGCGCGAAGGCAGCGCTTTCGAACGCCGTTTTCGCGATTTCTGCGCGATGCCGCTGCACATCAATGGGCATGTCGATCGGATCACCGAACAACTCGGCAGAATCAGTCTCGGCCTCGAGGCGCAGAACCCGATCTGAATCTTCCGACTCGTGAAGTTCATTGAGCGACGGCTACCGGCTAATGCCTGGTGACTTCGGATTACGTCTGAATGCCGGGGTGACCGACTGCGCCTTCGCCATCCTTAACGCAGGAGGCGATGGATTCGGGCCGAACATCGGCTAGGCTGCCGGGATGCGCCACGCTCTCAAAATGCATCCCGAATCTCTTTGTACTGCGGTGGTGGGCATCGAGGTGAGCGCGGTGCGCCAGACACCGGGCAGGCTCAGGCTGCACTATGACGTGAGCGGCGTGATCACCAAGGTGCGGTTTCCGCCGTCGGCCAAGCCCGCTCGGGCCGACGAACTGTGGCGCCATACCTGCTTCGAAATGTTGCTGCAGGCGCCCGGCGGTGCTGGCTATTGGGAGTTCAATTTCTCGCCCTCCAGTGAGTGGGGCGCCTATCGTTTCACGGACTACCGGGCCGGCATGCGCCCGTGCGATCTCGTCGCGGCACCGGCCATCGAAATACAGACCGGGCAGGAACGGTTTGAGATGGTGGTCGCGCTCGATCTCGCAGGACTCGGCCTGCCGCCGAACGCCGTCTGGCGGGCAGGTCTGTCGGTTATCATCGAAGGAAGGGATCCGCACAAATCCTGGTGGGCGTTAGCGCATCCACCCGGCAAGCCGGACTTTCATCAGCCCTGCAATTTTGCGCTAGACCTTCCCGCTGCGGGGTAGACATGAAATTCGGCCTTGACCGTCTCCTCGCTGAGCCCGCGCTGCGCGCGCCGCTGAAGGGAAAGCGCGTCGCGCTGCTGGCGCATCCTGCGTCCGTCACGGAAGACCTCACCCATGCGCTCGATGCCCTGGCCACGCTTGACGACATTCATCTGACCGTCGCCTTCGGTCCGCAACACGGCCTGCGCGGCGACAAGCAGGACAACATGATCGAGACGGCGGACTTCCATGATCCCGTGCACGGTATTCCGGTGTTCAGTCTGTATGGCGAAGTGCGCCGCCCGACGGACCACATGATGAGTGCATTCGATGTCGTGCTGATCGATCTACAGGACCTCGGCTGCCGCATCTACACCTTCAGCACGACGCTGCTCTACCTACTCGAGGAAGCGGCCAGGCACGGCAAGAGTGTGTGGGTGCTGGATCGTCCCAATCCCGCCGGCCGTCCCATCGAAGGGCTTACGCTGCTCGCCGGCTGGGAAAGTTTCGTTGGCGCCGGGCCGCTCCCGATGCGCCATGGACTCACGCTCGGCGAACTGGGCGGCTGGTTCATGACGCACTACAAACTCGACCTCGACTATCGCGTGATCGAGATGGTGGGTTACCAGCCCGACGCCGCTCCCGGTTACGGCTGGCCGCTCGGTGAGCGCGCCTGGATCAACCCCAGCCCCAACGCGTCCAACCTCTCCATGGCGCGCGCGTATGCCGGCACGGTAATGCTGGAAGGGACCACCCTCTCAGAAGGTCGCGGCACCACACGCCCACTCGAACTCTTCGGCGCGCCGGATATCGACGCCCGTCGTGTGATCGCCGAAATGCAGTCTCTCGCGCCGGATTGGCTGAGCGGCTGCCGCCTGCGTGAATGCTGGTTCGAACCGACCTTTCACAAGCACGTCAAACAGCTCTGTCATGGCGTGCAGATCCACCTCGACTACCCCGGCTATGATCATGCAGCGTTCAAGCCGTGGCGCGTGCAGGCACTGGCCTTCAAGGCGCTCCGCCGCCTCCAGCCTGATTATCCGCTGTGGCGCGATTTCCCGTACGAGTACGTGCTCGGCAAGCTCGCCATCGACGTCATCAACGGCGGCCCGGGCCTGCGCGAGTGGGTCGATGATTCCTTGGCGACACCGCACGATCTTAATGTGCTGACCGCGCCGGACGAACAAGCCTGGGCCTGCTCACGCCAGCCACATCTGATCTATTGACTGCGGTGGAGATGGCTAGGCATGGGGCTTCGGCAGCGCCTTAAACTCGCTGCTCGATGAATTTGCGACTGTCTGGTTAGTGCATCGCGCCAGCATGCTGCTGAGCCAGATTCTCACGCGATGGACGGTTTCGCGCGGCTATACTCTGAACCTGCCAGCTTGATACCACGCGCAAGGCGACGAAACGTTCGCGCGCGTGCGAGGCCGCTGCCAATCGCTCGCCGGAAACCTGCACGAACGCCATACGAGGTCGACATGGGCTTACTCATCAATGGACAGTGGGATTCGAACGCAACAATGATCCCGATCGAAGCCGGGCGCTTCGTTCGCGAGCCTGCAGCGTTCCACGGCCGGATCACGGCCGACGGCAGCACCGGTTTCAAAGCCGAGCCAGAGCGCTATCACCTCTATGTGGCCTATCACTGTCCGTGGGCCTGGCGCGCCATGCTCTACCGGGCGCTCAAGGGGCTCGAATCCGTTATTTCAATGACGATCGCGATACCTAACGACCGGCGTGAAGGCTGGATCTTCGGGAATTACCCCGGTGGTTGCACGCCAGACGTAGTCAACGGGTTCACGCACCTGCACCAGGCTTATACGACCGCACGCCCCGATTACACGGGGACAGTATCGGTACCGGTCCTGTGGGATCGCCGCGAACGCACCATCGTCAACAACGACTCCCCCGACCTCATTCGAATGTTCAATGATGCCTTCGACGCCTTCACCGACAGCAAGGATGATTTCTATCCGCCAGCCCAGCGGGCTGAAATCGATGCAGTCAACGCGCGCGTGTACCACGGGATCAACAACGGCGTTTATCGGTGCGGGCTCGCGAAGACCCAGGAGGCGTACGACGAGGCGTTCGATTTGTTGTTCGCGACGCTCGACTGGCTCGATGCGCGCCTGGCGACGCAGCGCTATCTCGTCGGTGGGCGGATCACCGAAGCGGACTGGCGTTTGTTGCCGAGCCTGCTGCGCTTCGATCTCGTGTATCACGCACTGTTCAAGTGCAACCAGCGCACGTTGGCGAGCTATCCGAACCTGTCGAGCTACCTGCGCGAACTCTCCCAGTATCCCAAGGTCGCGGCGCTCGTGAACGTGCCACATTTCATTCGCGGCTACTACTCGATTCCGGGGATCAATCCCAGCGGGATCATTCCGCGCGGACCCCGCGATTACGAGGCCTGGCTGGCCACACCGCACGATCGTGCGCGTCTGCCGGCAGGGTGAGGCGTCCCGACACCGATGCACATCAACGCGCAGGCATCAGTTACCTCCATGCTTTCTACCGACTCCGAGTTAGCCCGTACGACAATACGGAAGGTCACCCGGCGGCTGTTGCCGTTTCTGCTGCTGCTTTACATCGTTTCCTGGCTCGACCGCGCCAACGTCAGCTTCGCGGCATTGCAGATGAACATCGATCTTGGCTTCAACGCCGCGGTGTACGGCTTCGGTGCCGGCATTTTCTTTATTGGTTACGGGTTGTTCGAGATTCCCAGTAATCTCGTGATGGTGCGGGTCGGCCCCCGCTTGTGGATCGCGCGCATCATGGTCACCTGGGGACTGCTCTCGGCTGGCATGATGTGCGTGGCGGGCGAGAGGAGTTTCTATGTCATGCGCTTCCTGTTGGGCGTGGCTGAAGCCGGATTTCTGCCCGGCATCCTCTACTACCTTAGCCAATGGTTTCCCGCGACCGAGCGGGCCCGGGCGGTATCCTGGTTCATGATGGCGATACCTCTGTCGATCGTGATCGGCGGACCTTTGTCCGGTCTGTTGCTGGAGATAAACGGGACCTTAGGGCTGAAAGGTTGGCAGTGGATGTATCTCGTGGAAGGCCTACCGGCAGTCGTGCTGGGTTTCGTCGTCCTCGGTTATCTCACCGATCAGCCTCAACAGGCGCGCTGGCTCACGCTGGAGCAGCGCGCCTGGCTTGATAATCGAATGCGCGAGGAACATCTCAGGGTGCAGGAAAAGCATCGTGTGAGCCTTGCTCAGGCACTGTTGCATCCCACGGTCTGGAAGCTCGCGCTGATCATGTTCACCTGCCAGACCGGAAGTTATGGACTCACGCTGTGGGTGCCCCAGATCGTCAAGGGCTGGTCGAAACTCGGCGATCTGCAGATTGGCATGATTTCCGCGCTTCCGTACGCCGCCGCAGCGGCCGGCATGGTACTCATCGGCATCAGCTCGGATCGCCGTAACGAGCGCTTCCTGCATATCGCAATTCCGAGCGCCATCGGCGCGCTAGGCTTTGTCGCGAGCGCCTACCTGCACTCGCCGGTCGCCGGACTCCTAGCCTTGACCGTTGCAGCCGTTGGCGACTACGGCACGCGGGGGCCGTTCTGGGCGTTGCCCGGCCGTTTCCTTGCCGGCGGCGCCGCCGCCGCGGGCATTGCGCTGATCAACACCATGGGCGCACTCGGCGGGTTCATCGGTCCGTACCTGGTCGGCTACCTGAAGAATCTCACTGGCAGTTTCGAGAGCGGGCTCCTGCTGCTCGCCCTGGTGTTACTGGTCGGTGCCTTTGGCACCTTGCGGCTGCGCGGCGCACCGATACTGGCTGGAAATTGAAGTTCAAGTTTGGAAAAGATGGACACCCTCAGCCGGCGCTGAACGCCACCCTGGCCCGCTTTCAGCGCATTACTGCGATGTTCATAGGCCGTCGGAAATCCCTATCCGAGGAAGGAAGTCTTGCGCGTGTTGGCTGCACGATCATCATCTTCTGCGAAAGGCTGCACCGGGATGTCGGTCCGGCAAGGTCGCACAGCCGAAGATTTTCTGGCGCAGCGGTCCGGGACTATATTCGGTTTGCATCAAACCCCGCTGCTTCAAGATCGGCGCCACCCCCTCGATAAAATCGACAAAGGTGCCTGGGGTGGTGGCATACACAAGGTTAAAGCCATCCACCCCCGATTCACCGAGCGCTGCGAGCCTATCCGCAATCTGCTCAGCGCTGCCGACCATCCACTGACCACTCATTTGTCGTCGCGCGAGGTCCCCGAAGGTCAATTGCCTGTCCGGCGCATGCGCGGCGAAACTCTTAAGAAAGCCCAGTACGCCATTGAATTCGAAATCTCCGACAGGTAATGCCGGATCGTAGGCACTGAGATCGACGCCCAGGTGGCCGCTCATATGGGCCAAGCCGCCTTCGAGCGACAGCAGCTGGCTCAAATCATCCGCTTTCGCCTGTGCTTCAGCCTCAGTGCCACCGATTACCAGGGAAACGGCGAGACACATTTTGATGTCCTCCGGTCGCCGCCCGTAGTTGGCGGCACGCGCGCGGATATCGGCGATCAATTCCGCCCGGCCGCCACCCACGATGAAAACGCACTCTGCGTGGCGGGCGGCGAACTCCCGGCCGCGGTCGGACGCACCCGCCTGAAAGAGCAAGGGCGTGCGCTGGGGTGACGGCTCACACAGATGCGGGCCTGGCACCTCGTAATACGGACCACGGTGATCGATCGCGTGGACTTTCGACGGATCAGCGTAGATGCCGCGAATTCGGTCGCGTACGACGGCGCCATCTTCCCAACTCGCCTCCCATAACTTGTAAAGAACGTTGAGATAATCGTCGCCGCGATCGTAGCGATCGTCATGTTGTGGCAGGTCGCCAAAGCCAAGGTTTCGCGCGGCATTCGGTAAGTAGGAAGTCACGACATTCCACGCCACCCGCCCGTTCGTCAGATGATCAAGCGTGGATGCGCGTCGCGCAAAGTTGAAGGGATGCTCAGCCAGGATGGAGCCGGTATAGGCAAACCCCAGATGCTTGGTGGCATGCGCCATGGCCGGAATCAGCAAACTCGGGTCATTTACCGGGATTTGCATCCCCTCCCGAATCGAGGTCTCGGGGCCTCCTTTGTAAATGTCGTAGGTCCCCACGACGTCGGCTAAAAATAACGAATCGAATCTTGCCTGCTCGAGAAGCTTGGCCAAATCCACCCAGGTATCGAGCGCGGTGTACTCCAGCTGCCGAGAATCAGCTCGTCGCCACAGACCGTGGTGAATGTGCGAGACGCAGTTCATCGAGAATGCGTTGAACAGCAAGCGCTTCGGTGACTTCATTGGGTGGCGATGTCCAGCCGCACAAGAGATTGAAATTTATCCAAACCCATTCGCCTCTCATCGTAGCGCAGCGCGGTCACCACGCGCGACAGCCTTGAAGGCCCGTAGCTCGTCGCGCCGTCCCCGCGGACGGCCATGCGTGGGGCAGATTTCCAAGGTTCGATGGAGGGCTATTGCATGCCGGCATACATGTAGGCGAAATCCGATCTCCCCTGCGGGAAAAAATGGTAAACCCGGGCAAAAGACCGCACTATCTGCTAGGACCTGCGCGCCGCTGCCGTTATCCTCGGTGGTACTGTCGATAATGCCGCGCGCAGTGCTGCCTCGCGTCGGCTGCGAATCGCAAGTTTCGCGCCTGCCTGGGCACTTGTGCATGGGTCGCACGTTCATCAACCGTAGGAGAAACCAGTAATGCAAATTGGAATGGAGCAAGTCTTCCAAAGTTGGGGCTACGAGAACATCACCGACGATCAGGTTTATCAGGAAGAGCTGAAGCTGGCCGTGCAGGCCGATCGGCTCGGCCTGGACGAGGTGTGGGTGGTCGAACATCATTTCGAGGACTACTCGTTCTGCCCGGACAACTTCGTTTATCTGGCCCATGTCGCGGCACTGACCAAGCACATCAAGCTCGCCACCGGTGCGGTCATCGTGCCGTGGAATGCGCAACCGCTGCGGGTCGCCGAAAAAGCCGCCATGCTCGATCAATTATCCGGCGGACGCTTCATGCTTGGTCTCGGGCGCGGCCTGTCGCGGCGCGAATACAACCAGTTTGGTATTTCGATGGACGAAGCGCGCGGCCGTTTCGACGAAGCCGCACCGATGATCATCCAGGCCCTGGAAACCGGCGTGATGGAAGAGCATCACGGCCAGTACTATGACCAACCGCGCGCGGTGATTCGGCCTAAACCGAAATCCTTCAAGAACCGCATCAAGCAGGTCGCGATGTCACCGGACTCGGTCGAAGAAGCGGCGCTGATCGGCGCGCAGATTATGCAGTTCACCTACAAGCCGATCGAGG
>JANOVQ010000439.1:0-3448 GCA_031417495.1 Pseudomonadota bacterium
AAAAGAGCGTTGAATATGACGGTTGAATGGGCGGCCGAACACCGCCCGGAACTTATGGAGGATTGGAATCTATGCCAAGCCAAACAACACCCAAAGAAAATCCGGTCATTGGAATAACCCCCGCCGCGCCTTGGCGCATACGAGCTGTGGTGGCAAAACTGGGACATCCATGAGGGTGTCCCGAAATATTCCCCGAAATATTCCCTTGTCGATGGGGATCCAAACCCGCGTGATTCTGGGGAAAGGCGCTGGTTAACCGCCGTAATCTGGGACAGGCTTCGATCCGTTGAGATTCTTGTCGTTGAACGTAACCGGTAACTACGCGGCGTCCTTGCTTAGGTGGGCAGGCCGTATAAATCAGAGCGCAGCGGATTATCGGCGAAATGAATCTTCCATTGCCGAGGCGTCAGCTCAGCCACTCGTGCAGCCGGATGTTGTCCCACGCGCTGGAGCACATCGACGAGATAGGTGTAGGGATCGATGCCGTGCAGTCGGCAGGTCACGATTAAACTTTGGATAATCCCGACGTGTTTAGCGCCAAGTTCAGTCCAACAAAAGAGCCAGGACTTGCGACCCATGGGGATAACCCGCAGCGCGCGCTCAAGGTGATTAGTATCAATCGGGACGTCGGGATCGGTTAAGAAGATCTCCAACCCTAAGCGCCGTTCGCGCACATAGTTGAGCGCTTTGATAAACGGATTGCTGGGCGTGAACCCTTGCCGCGCCAAGTGCTGCTCCACCCACGCGAAGAAGGCTTCGACGCGGGGTTTACTGTGCGTCAGTCGATGGGTTTGTTTGGCCTCACCCGTGAGCTTGCGTTCGCGGAGATCGGCTTCGATTTTATAAATCACTTTAATCTGTTCGAGCGCCTCAGCTACGCCGGTGGGCTCGGACGCTTCGGCTTCGAAGAAGGTTCGGCGCGCATGCGCCCAACATTGGGCATGCGTTAGTCCGGTCTTCTCGGCATACCGTTGGTAGGCGGCATAACCATCGCTGATGAGCACTGCCTCCGGGGGATGTTGTGCGCCTAAGACCGCGCGCACTTTATCGTGCGAGCGGGAAGGGAAGAACGGGAAACACACCTCATCTTCTTGGCCATACACCGGCCAGAAGTATCCGGTCTTCATCTTGCCATGGCCGGCACGACCCGCCTTGATGGGGGTCTCGTCCATCGCTTTAACGCGACTGGCCTGAATCGAGACGAACTGCGCCTCGTAGATAGGTTCCAAGAGTCCGATGCCGCGCTGCGCCAGTTGTGTCAGCCACGGTCGGCTGACCGTGATGCCGGCATCGTTAAGCCGCTGATGTTGGCGATACAGCGGCAAGTGATAAGCGAACTTATCGACCAGCAGACCGGCGATAAAACTCACGTCCGCGCGACTGCCTTCCAACACCCCGGCGGGTGCCGGCGCGCACAGGAGCGTTTGTGTGTCGCGGCGTTTGATGAGCGGGCGAACGTACTTCAGCACGACGAAGCTGCCCGGGCGTTGCGCCAGGCGATAGCTCACCTTCTCGCCAATCACGTCATACGCCTCGGGCGCAAGCTGTTTCATCGCGGCGTCAATGACGGTGATGGTCTCCACCGGCACCCGTGACTCATCGAAGAACGGCACCGTCTCGGCACTGGCCAAATCCGTGGTCGGCACGCGCCGCGTATGGGCGGGCACTGACTTGCGTGACTCGGGCAATGTCGCCGGGATAGGAAGCACTTCGCCCAAATGCAGCTGCGTCGGATCAAGCTCAGGCGCAAAGCGCTCGCTTTTGTTCCCGAATACCTGACGCTTAAACCACTCAAGTTGGTGCTTCAGCGCCGTGATCGTCTGAGCCTGCGATTGCACAAGATCGGTCAGTTGCAGCGCACTTAATTGCATCACTTTCGCGGTGCCTGGTGAGCGTGAAAAGGGCGCGCTGTGCATGCCTGCATTTTATCAAATGCCGCGATCTACGCCTACGCTTTTGCGTGGTTATTTATAGGCAAAACATGGCGATATCGCTTACGTTGTCGCCCTGGTTCAATGCCTTCCAGTAACAGTTTCAACTCGGTCCAGTTCATCTCGCGGGTGCGAACATTGCGCCAGTCGCTGATGAAGCGACCCGCCTCCAACCGTTTACCCCACACGCAAAATCCACTGCGGTCAAAATATAAAACTCGAACTTGCCCGCCACGTCGATTGACGAACACATACAGCGAACCGTTCAACGGATCTTGACCCATCGCATGGCGCGTCAACGCTTGTAGGCCGTCGAATGAGCAGCGCATATCCGTCGGTTGACCGTACAGATAGACCCGGATCTGACCCTCAGGGAAAAACATTAGCCGCGCACCAAATGCAGCAGCACACCACCACCGAGATCGAGACGTAACTCCAGCGGTTCGCGCGATGATGGCAGCGTCCCTAAATCCACAAATGCCGCCGCGCCGCGTGTCACGCTTGGCGGACTGCGTGTCACCACTTCACGCGGCAATGAACCGCTCAATAACGACCGCCAGCGATAAAAACTCGACGTGCTAATCGACTCGCGACGACAGAACGCTGCCACCGCCAGTCCGCTCTCAGCGAAGCGGGCCATGATCGCAAGCTTCAGCGCCGTAGTGGGTCGCGGCCGTTTGTGCAGTGCCATCGTTCGCTTCCAGTCGTATTTACCAGCGCGCTATTGTCCGCAGCTTAATCCTCAGCGAAAGTACGCTGCGGAATTACCGGTTACGGCTAAGGCGCCACAGCAATCGAGCAACTCCTCAACAAATGTAGCTGCGCGCGCCGGATTATGTGGCCTGATGAACTCACCGATTGCAACCAAATCGGCTTTGGCCGCTGCAGTGATAACGACTTTCATGCAGGCGAATTGTCGGCCTTATTTGCAAAGCGCGTCTGTAACTCGGAGCGCACCGCATCAGTATCCTGAACGCGACCTGACTGGGCATCTGCCACCCCAAGCGCAATTGACATATCCAGCGCTACGAGACGCCGTTCGCGTTCCATCCAGCCACGTAAAGCGTCGCGGATCACTTCGCTGTTCGAGCCGTAAATGCCGGTTTTGACCTTGTCGCGGATAACCTTGACCATCTCGACGGGTAAGGTGATAGAAAGTTTTTCGGCTGCTTCCAAAGTATTCTCCTGTCGTTTCAAGTAGTAGTGGAAAACACTACTTAATACTACTAGCACGCTCAGGCAGCTCCGTAAACCAGTTTCTGCATTTACCTATACGGGTGCGATGCAGCTGAGAAGTCTAGCGCGCGCCAATGTCCTCAAACATGCCGTCACATTCCCCCACGCGACCCAGGTGTTCCGCGATCCTCTATCTGGGACACATCCGGGATAGGGTGTCAGATCTTGCCCTTTGCGCTTCATCGCGGGATTCGCTGAGATATCAACGCAGGGACGGATGACCGACTGAACATGATGACTGCAAAGGATTAGAGCAGGGCGAAAAACTCATGCAAGGCTCG
>JANOVQ010000440.1:0-16805 GCA_031417495.1 Pseudomonadota bacterium
GGGGGTTTCCACCCCGCCGCGCGCCGGTGCGGCCCCGGGGCCGGGGCCGCCGCCCCCCCGGGGTGTTTTTTCGGGCGTTCCGGGGCGGGGTTTCAACGCCCCATGCCTTCTGCACGCACGCCTATCGGACCCGAATTTGACGACGCTCAGGCATATATTCAGGACCATGTCCGATCGATGATGCCGCCCCCAAGACACACATCATCGACATAGAACACCACCGACTGTCCCGGCGTCACCGCCCGCTGTGATTGCGCGAAACTCACCACGCACTGATCGCCACTGAGCTCGGTAATCGTGCACGCCTGATCGGCTTGTCGGTAGCGGGTTTTCGCGCGACAGGTGAAGGGCGCAGCGGGTGCGCCACCCGCTACCCACGTGAGATGGTCGGCCGCCAGCCTGGAACTCAACAGGGCCGGATGGTCGTGGCCCTGAGCGACCTGTAATTCATTCGCGGCGACATCCTTGCCGACCACATACCAGGCGCCTTCCGCCGCACCTTTCACGCCGCCCACTTTCAGTCCTTCGCGCTGACCCAAGGTGTAATACACCACGCCCTGATGTTCACCAAGGACGCGGCCGTCCAGTCCTCGGATCAGTCCCGGTTGGGCAGGCAGGAAGCGCGCGAGGAAATCCCGAAAGCGCTGCTCGCCGATGAAGCAAATACCAGTGCTGTCTTTCTTGTCATGCGTGATAAGACCGCGTATCGCGGCCTGCCGGCGCACCTCCGGCTTGGGCAAATCCCCCACGGGAAACAGGCTGGCGGCGAGTTCCGGTTGCCCCAGGGTGTACAGGAAATAGCTTTGGTCCTTGTTGGCATCCGCGCCTTTGCGGAGCACGAAGGAATTCTCGTGGTGATGGATGCGGGCGTAATGGCCGGTTGCGATAAACGCGCCACCGAGCGCGCGGGCGTGTTCGAGGAAGGCTTTGAACTTCACTTCCCGGTTGCACAGGATGTCCGGGTTCGGCGTGCGGCCGCGGGCGTACTCGCTGAGAAAATCCGCGAACACCCCATCCCAGTAAGCTTGCGAGAGATCAACCGTGTTGAGTGGGATTGCGAGGCGCGCGCAAACTTCCAGTGCGTCGGCGACATCCTCCTCCCAGCGGCAATACCCATCTGCGCTCGGCTCGTGCCAGTTCTTCATGAAGATCGCGGAGACCTCACACCCCGCTTCCTGGAGTAAGGCCGCGGTGACTGAGGAATCCACGCCACCAGAAAGCGCGACGACCACGCGCGTCCCGGGTGGCGCGCGGTCAGTCGAAGCGGAGATCATGAATCACACTCAGCGGAAAGCGTTGGCCGGCGAGATAGTCGTCGATACAGCGCAGTACCAAGGGACTGCGGTGTTTATCTGCTTGAACAGCGAGTTCATCGCGCGTGAGCCACAGGGTGCGAATAATTTCGTGGTCTAGTGTTAAGGTCGGATCGTGGTGCAACAGCCGGCCGTAAAAACAGAATCGCACAAACGTGACGTCGATATCGGCGGGGGCGATGAGATACACCCCGATCAATCCCTCAGGTTCGATATGCCAGGCGCTTTCTTCCAGGGTTTCGCGCTTCACTGCTTGCAGCAAGGTCTCGCCTGGATCGAGATGTCCAGCGGGCTGGTTGTAGACCGCCCGCCCTTCTGCAAGTTCTTCCACCAGCAGAAAGCGACCGTCGCGTTCGAGCACTGCGGCCACCACCGTGTTGGGTTTCCAGAGTTCGCTGGTCATGGGGAGTTCCCTTGTAGATTTTGGCTTCGATTCGAGCCCTGTTCCGTCCCCAGTCGCTGCGCGGTGTGGGTGGCCGAATTCACAGTTTCTCAACCGTCGGGTGCGCCCACGAGCCCTTAATGGTGTAGTGCTTCTGCAAGAGCCGATCGACCTGCGCGGGGAGTCCCTTAAACATTTTTTGGCCCAGATAAATCGCCGCGCCGACACCGATGCCGGCGGGCCCGAAAATGGCGCTCGCCATTGGAATACTTTTAGATAAGGCGGGCGTGACGGTGGCGCGTTGATCATAATCTTGCGCCGCGAGCCCCGTGCGACCAGTGACTTCCACCCGAGACGACGGTCCCTCCATCAGCAGGCTATTGGTGTACGCATTGCCGTTTTCAAGTTCGAACCAACCTTCGATGCGATCGAAGGCGTAACCCTTCTGGAATAAATCGGCGAAATCGAGCGACAGCCGGCGCGGCAAGGTTTGCAAACTCAGCAAGCCGAATAAGCGTCCACTGCCTGGTTCGATGTCAAGAAAGCGCCCTTCCCTTACCTTTAGCCCGAGGCTGCCAGCGAGCTTGTCCAACGTGAATTCACCGGGCGTCCCGGGCCACGATGCTTCGATATCGAGCTCTGTGTTGCCGCCCTTGATGCCACGCCCGTTGTAGCCAAAGTGCTGCAGCACCGGGCCAAGTTCGGGGCCTTTCAAATGAATGCTGAACTGCGAGTGGTGCGCGCCCGCAGTGAGCGACCAATTACCGTCGGCCTGGACTTGAAACGCGGTGCTTTGAAATAACAGCGATTGCAGGCGCAGCCCATCGGCAACACGCGCCGTCGCGAGTGCGGCCTGTCCGAGATCCACTGTGTGATATTTAAATGACGCACAGGCCAATGCCACATTGGGCAACGCGCGCGGATCGACCGGATTTTTTGCATTCCCACTGGTGACCGGCTTCAGCCACAGGCGCTCGAAGTTCAAGGTCAGCGGCGAGCTTGTCATGTCAAAGGGAACGGTGATTTCGCCCAGGGCGTCCACGCTGTCCATGTGAATGCGCCACGCGACAGCATCCTGGTGACCGCGAAAGCTCACGTTTGAAAATTCCTGCCCCAGCGTTTGTAACTGTGCGACTGTGACATCGAAAGTGATCGGTAATGATGAAGTAGCACTCGCCGAGTGCTCAATCAACGGCGTCCATTCGCCCAGTGGCAACGCTTGTAAGTCGCCGTGGACATAGATGCCGTCGTGTTCCAGCGTGGGTGCGGGCCCGTCGCCAAACACCGCTTCCAGGCGCTCCAGTGCTCCTGTGCCAGCTACGCCGGTCGTTTGCCGCAATGCCACCTTGATAGCGTCGCCATAATCGATTTGCGCGGTCTGCGTGGCCGCGCTGCCGAGCGTGGTTTCCAGGCGGAGCGGTCGTTTTTCCAGCGCAGGTTTACCGAACGGCCAGGGCAGCGTGATCTGCATGCCTTCAAGGTTCGATTCCAACACCAAGCGCTTATCACCCTGCGGCGCGCCCGCCGCCTGGTGCGGCGTCACCAGCAATGCCTTCCACACCAGTTTACCGATGAATGCGTCGAGTCGCTGGTTGGCCGCCAACCAAGCATGAATCTTCGGCGCGTGCTCTGCCAACTGCGCGAGCACCTGCGCTGGGTCGGCGCTGCCGGTAAGCCGAAACTCGTTATCCCCCGTGGCATCACCGATTGCGCCATGCACTGCGAGTTCCACTTGCTGCGTACCGAGCTGCGCCGTTAACTGCCTGCCACTCCAGCCGTCATGCGTGAAGCTAATCCGCCCGCGCAGATCATCCAGCGCCAGACCATGGCGCGCCGCGCGTAGCGCGTTGCCTGCAAAATCGAGAGTTCCCAACACCGTATGTGCAGCGCCATGGGCTAGACCAAGACGCATGTCGAGCCCGAGATCGATTTCGTCCGTCAACGTGAAATCGGTGAGCTGGGCCACTGCGTCCTGCTTGAGCGGGCTTTCGCGTAAAGTCCGCACCATATCCGGCAGGTTTGCGCGCACCGTCCCGACGACTGTTAACACGGGCTCGTGGCTGAAGAGATCTGCCAACCCGAACTGTGCGGTCTTGAGCGGGGACTCAAAAAATTGCGCCTTCGTCACGGTGCCCGCAAGCTGGCGACCGGCCAGCTTGACTTCCGCATTCAGGCCCACCGCCAGCGGCCATTTCTCAGCGTAGTCCAAGGTCACGTCTTCCACTACCGCCTGCGCGGTGACCACCCCCTCCCCATGATCGAACGGAAAACTCGCTAGCGGGCCGCGTAGCACCAGCTCAGCACTGCGGAGAATTCCCGCCTGAAATGCGTGGCGTAACCATCCATCCCCATGGGGATGGATGACGTGCAGCGGCACCAGCGAGGGGAGACGGGTGAGATCGCCGGTGCCAAGGCTCGCGACCAGCTCAGCGCTTGGGCTGTGCGCGGGATCGCGCGTGAGGGAACCGCGCAGATGTAATGGCAAGGTATTCACTGCACCGGCGAGATCCCCGCTTAGCGTTGCAACGAAATCATCGCTGGTTTGCCAGCTCACCCCACCAGACAATGCCGACACGTTAAGCGGTTCGGCCAGATGGCGCGCGTCTTCGAGCGCGAAATTTGCGTCATCAAAACTGAGCGCGCCGCCGTCACGATTGACCGCGAAGCGCGCTGAGACACCGCGTAACCCTGGTGAATCTTTGCGCTCTGCAAGTGTTAATCCCTGCACTTCGCCGCGCGCGTAATACCTGAGCCCAACGGCATGCGGGGCCAGCCCAAGCCGCAGATTTGCGAGCTCGCCAAGCGGCTTTAAGCTCGCCAGGAGGGCTGAGGCTGCGGCAGATCGCGCTAACCAGGGTTCGCACAGAGGAAGCACCGCGAGCGGGATTGAATCTGCGCTCATGCCAAAATTCGCAGTCTCGCCGCGCGTGAAATGCAGCCGCCAATCCACCGGCTGGGCAGCTTTTTCAGGGGCTGCGAAGCTCACGATTTGAACGTCTAGCGCCGCTGCCGAACCGCTCATCGCACCCCGCAGCGCGTAGCGCCTGGGCACCTGGTCAGACGCATCGTGGACACCCGCAAGCGCGAGATTGCTGAGCTCGAAGCCAAGGCGAAACTCGCGTAAATCGCGCGCGGTGATCTGGAACAGCGCGTCGGCGTGGAGCGCGCGTATGGTTGGCAGCTCCGGGGAGAGCGTGCTCGCCAGTGCCGCGAGATCGAGCCCGGTGCCGAACACTCGAAGTTCGGATGCAAGCGCAGTGGTCGCCCGCCTGGGAATTTGCGCACGAAAGGTTACCGGTGCGGCCACTGCATCAATCTGTGTTGCGCTGCCCGTGATTTGTGTGGTTTGAGCACCGGCTTCGATGCTTAAGTTCACCCCTGTGGCGCGCAGCGGCTGAAACCGCTGCTGGGCATCGCGCAAAGAAAAATCTGCCGCCAGCACCCGCAGGCCGCGCTGCGCGAGTAGCCAGCGGATGAACCTTGTTTTGTGCACCGGGAACCCTTCGATCACGACCGTCCCATCGAGCTCGCGCACGAGTTTGAGCGTGAGTCCCTGCAAGGTGAGATGGCCAACTCGCCAGCGTTGCTTGCGCAGACTTGCCCACAGATCGAGGGTGGCATGCGCTTCCTCGAAGCGCAGGATCTCCGGTCCATCTGCATGTTCGAGGTGGACGCTGATGGCGTGCGCCGCCAGCATCGGCTGGCCATTGCGCCACTGCGATTCCAGACTCCCAATCGAAACCGGCGCGCCGACCAGGTGACTCGCCCAGGATTCTACCAGGGCGTGCTGGTGGGCAAGGCGCGGCAAAAGAATGCGCAAGGTGATGTTCAGCAGCGCACACACGATGATCGCGAAGGCGGCGAAATTCCACGCCCAGCGCAACCAGCGAATGAGGTGCTTGGTCATGGGTGAGAACCGGCGCTAGAGCAGGACGACGTCGTACTGTTCTTGGGTGTACGCGGTCTCGACTTGAAACCGAATCGGAATGCCCACGAACTCTTCCAATTCCGCCACGCTGGTCGATTCCTCGTCGAGCAGGAGATCGACCACATTCTGGGCCGCGACGACCAGCAGTTTCTGCGCATCGTACTGTCGTTGCGCGCGCAGGATTTCACGAAAAATCTCGAAACAGACAGTCTCAACTGTTTTGATGGACCCGCGACCGCTGCAAGTAGGACAGGGTTCGCACAACACATGTTCCAGGCTTTCACGGGAGCGCTTGCGGGTGATTTGCACTAGGCCAAGCGAGGTCACATCGCTAATACTGATCTTTGAGTGATCTCGTTCCAAACTTTTTTCCAGCGTCCGCAGGACCTGACGGCGGTGCTCTTCCTCCAGCATGTCGATGAAATCGACGATGATGATGCCACCGAGATTCCTTAATCGAAGCTGACGCGCGATCGCCTGAGCGGCTTCGAGATTAGTTTTGAAAATCGTTTCTTCGAGGTTCCGATGACCGACGAAGCCGCCGGTGTTGACATCGATCGTGGTCATCGCCTCGGTTTGGTCGAGCACCAGATGGCCACCGGATTTGAGTTCCACTTTGCGCTTCAGTGCGCGCTGGATTTCTTCCTCGGTCGAGTACAAATCGAGGATCGGCCGCTCCCCTGGATAGTGTTCGATACGCGAGGTGAGTTCGGGGGTGAATTCCTCGGCGAAGGCGCTCGCTTTCGTGAAGGTCTCACGTGAGTCGATCCGAATTTTTTCGACCTGAGCGGCTGACAGATCGCGAATTATGCGCAGTACCAGCGGCAGATCCTCGTACGCCACAGCGGTCGGTTTGGCGTCCACTGTGCGCTCCTGAATTGCCGTCCAAAGTCGGCGCAGGAACTGGATGTCCGCCTGCAATTCATTGGCCGAGGCACCTTCGGCTGCGGTCCGCACGATGAAGCCGCCAGCGGCTGCGCTACGTTCGGCCAGTTCGGGTGGCGGTGTTTCAGCAAGCGGCGCACTGAGCGGTTTCAGGCGCGGTTCCAGGGCCAGCATGATCTCGCGTAAACGCCTACGCTCTTCCTCACTCTCAATGCGTTGCGAGATGCCGAGCGAGTTGGTGTCGGGCATGAACACCAAATAGCGCGAGGGAATGCTGAGATAGGTGGTGAGTCGTGCGCCTTTCGTGCCGAGGGGTTCTTTGGCAACCTGGACCAGCACGAGTTGCCCTTCATGGACGGCCTGTTCGATAGGGATCTCGTGACCGGTGAGATGTTTGCGATGGGCGGCCGACACGATATCCGAGACATGCAGAAACGCCGCGCGGGCGAGGCCAATGTCCACAAACGCGGCGCCCATGCCGGGCAACACCCGATTGATCCGGCCGACATACATGTTGCCAACAAAGCCGCGCCGCCGGGTGCGCTCGATCAGGACCTCCTGCAGAACCCCATTTTCAACAAAGGCGACACGTGTCTCCTGGGGAGTCACGTTAACGAGAATTTCTTCGGACATGCGGGATGGGAGTCTCAGTTGTAAGGGGCTAGGGGATTACCAACGGCGGCGGCTTAAGATGTCATCCCGTCAAAGATAACTAATTAATTCTAAAGCGACTATAGCGAGCGAAAAGGGCCGCTGCCGGACTCGCGCGCGGCCCTTAGCAAGTGGGTTGCCGTTAGCCAGGACAGGATCCAGAGGAAGCCGTCGACAGCCCGCCGCTGTTACCTCGGCGCGTGCCGCGTATAATGCCCTGGCTTCACGCTATGCCCATGCCAAACCTCCACGAGACCATCGTTTTTGTCCTCGCCATCGGCGATGGCAAGCCGTTGATGCCCCTGACCGCCCGGCGCACGACGGCGGCGCTACCCTATGCCGGCAACTACCGCGTGATTGATTTCGCGTTGACCAACTGTATGCACTCCGGTTTGCGCCGCATTAATGTGTTCACCCAGTTCAATTCGCTGTCGCTGCAAAATCATCTACGCGATGGCTGGTCGATTTTTAATACCGATCTCGGCGAGTTCGTGACCGCGGTGTCACCCCCGATTACCGAAGACCTGTCGATCTACAGCGGGCAGACCGACGCGCTATATAAGAATCTTTATTTGCTCGATGGGGCGCGCGAAGAAACTGTTCTGATCGTCTCAGGAGAACAGATTTATCGCATGGATTACGCCGCGATGGTGGATTATCACCTCGCCCGCAACGCCGATGTGACGGTCGCCGCGATTGATCGCGAAACCGCACTCGGCAGCACCTTTCCCGCGACTTTCAAAATAGGCGAGGGCGCGATGGATGCGATTACGTCCTTCGCTACCCCCAGCCCACTCCCGGAAGAGAATGGCGCGTATGGCCCGATGGGCGTGTACGCGTTCCGTCGCTCCTGGCTCGTCGATTGTCTGAGTCGGCTGGACAACAACGGGGCGCGCAAGCAGCACATCATTGAACTCATCAGCCGTGAATTGCGCGGCCAGGCGCGCATCTTTAGTTACCGTTTCGGTGGCGAGTACGGCCGAGTGACCCAGGATCGTTATTGGCGAACCCTCGGTTCACTTGATGACTACTACGATGCGAATATGGATCTGCTGAAACTCGAGCCGCCGCTCGATATTTATCAAGCCGACTGGCCGGTGCGAACTTATCAGCAACAGCGACCGCCAGCGCGCACGGTCCCCGGACGCTCGTGTACGGAAGGGATTTGCGTGAATTCCATTGTCGCTGGCGGCACGGTGATCGCGGGCGGCGGCGTCAGTCGCAGCGTGCTCGGTAATCGGGTCTTTATCGATGACGGCGCGACGGTCGAGGATTCGATCCTGTTCCTCGGTGTGAATGTGGGCGAGGGTGCACAGGTTCGTCGCGCGATCTGTGATCGCAATGTGCAGATCCCCCCTAACGAAAAGATCGGCGTTGATCGCGAGCGCGACGCCCAGCGTTTCGCCGTGACACTGGCTGGGGTGGTGGTGATCCCCTCTAATTACCGCTTCAACGCCTGATCGCATGCGCCAGTTTGAAGCAGCGCTCGCCGAGTTCCTGCCGGACGACGCGCTGCTAGTCGCCGCCGAGGCGAAGCGACCGTACGAGTGCGATGGGCTTGCCGCGTACCGGCAGATCCCCCGTGTCGTTTGTCTACCGCGCACGCGCGAAGAGGTGCGCAAAATTCTAGCCGCCTGTGCCGACTATGGCGTCCCCGTAGTGCCCCGCGGTGCCGGCACCGGTTTGTCGGGCGGCGCCCTACCATTGGTGGACGGTTGCCTGCTCAGTCTCGCGCGGTTCAATCGTATCCTCGAAATTGATCCCGATAACCGCTACGCAGTGGTTGAACCCGGCGTGCGTAATCTCGCGATTAGCGAGGCGGCGCAGCCCTTTGGCTTGTACTACGCGCCCGATCCCTCCTCGCAGATCGCCTGCTCGATTGGCGGTAATGTGGCCGAGAATTCCGGCGGCGTGCACTGTCTGAAATATGGACTGACGGTGCACAACGTGCTGGGCGTGAAACTGTTTCTGAGCGATGGCACCTGGGTGGAATTGGGCGGCAAGACGATCGAAGCGCCGGGACTTGATCTGCTGGCAGTGATTAATGGCTCGGAAGGCCTGCTCGGGATCGTGATGGAAGTGACGGTGAAGTTGTTACCGAAGCCACCGGTTGCCAGGGTGTTACTTGCGGCTTTCGATAATGTGGACGCGGCAGGGAACGCGGTCGCCGGGATCATCGAAAGTGGCATCACACCCGCGGGCCTCGAAATGATGGATGGGCTGGCCGTACGGGTCGCCGAAGATTTTTGTCATGCGGGATATCCCGTCGATGCGGCGGCCATCTTGTTGTGCGAACTTGATGGCAGTGAGGCCGAAGTCGCGGCGGATATCGCGCGAGTTGAAGCGCTGCTCATTCGCGATGGCGCGCGTGAAGTGCGCTGCTCGCGCGATGAGGCGGAGCGTCTGCGATTCTGGCAAGGGCGCAAGGCGGCCTTCCCGGCGATTGGACGAATCGCGCCGGATTACTACTGCATGGATGGCACGATTCCCAGGCGAGAACTCGCACGTGTACTGCGGCGAATCGCCGAGTTGTCGTTGGAGTCAGGCTTGCCAATTGCGAATGTATTCCATGCCGGCGATGGCAATCTGCATCCGCTGATCGCGTTCGATGCTAACGATGACGCGCAACTTGCGCGCGCCGAAAGCGTAGGCGCCCAGATTCTCGAACTGTGTATTGAAGTTGGCGGGACGGTGACCGGCGAACACGGGGTCGGGATCGAAAAACTCAATCAGATGTGCCTTCAGTTCAACCCTCCGGAGCTGGCGCAGTTTCATCGCCTGAAAGCCGCGTTTGATCCGTTGCACCTGCTCAATCCTGGCCGCGCGGTCCCGAGCTTGCACCGCTGCGCCGAGTTTGGCGCGATGCGTGTGCATCGCGGGCAGCTGCCGCATGCGGAGCTTGAACGGTTTTAGGTCTTCTCCCAATCACCCACTGCCCCGGGCCCAATAAGAAATAAAGGATGCGCTTCCGGTAGCGCAAGATCACCGAACTGCCGGATCATCTGCGGCGCTCTCACGACCAACTTGGTTTTAAGGTGGCGCCACTCGTAAAGTAATTGACCGAGCGTCTCCGGTATGTGACCAGCAAATTGTGGTCGCGAAATTTTCGTCATATCGAAATGATAGCCGCGGCGTTGGGCTTCTTCGGCAAGACCGACTAAAAACGCACCGATTGCCGCGAGCGAATCGGCTTGCGCCTGGAAGCGCACGAGCTGCGGATGATGGCGGTAACCTCGGGTGGCGCCCGCCAACACTTTCTGGGCGAGGAGCGCTTCGCGCCAGGCGGCGACCAAGCCCTTCTGATCGAGGTATCGCGGATGCACGGTCCATAGTCGCATTGCACAGTTCCTCAGCCGCGTCGACGAGTGCAGCCCAGCTATTGATCTGGGCCGCGCCCTTTGGTCTTGTCCACACACATCCTCAAATTTCGGCAAAAGCGGCTGACAGCCGATGGAATCGGAGATCATCAGTCACGTGTCGCAGATCCTGCGGACGCGGCCATACCTCCTGTTTGTGCATGATGCAGATGCCATTCTGGTCTGGCTGAACGCGCGCTTTCCGCAGACAGACGTCGTCGATGACGTTGCAGACTGAAGCAATCACTGGTTGGGAAGGAGGCTGATCGCCAGGCGCTACAGCAAATAGCGGTCGATTCGGATCGCTTTACGTCTGCGTGCCGCCCACCGTCAGGCCATCAATCCGCAAGGTGGGCTGCCCCACCCCAACCGGCACTGACTGTCCATTTTTGCCGCAGGTACCTACGCCGTTATCGAGGGCGAGGTCATTGCCAATGAGGGCGACTCTGGTCAGCACGTCTGGTCCGTTGCCGACCAGAGTGGCGCCTTTGACCGGGGCGGTAATCTGGCCGTTCTCGATGAGGTAGGCTTCGCTCGCGCTGAACACGAATTTGCCGTTCGTGATATCCACCTGCCCGCCACCGAAGCTCACGGCGTACAGCCCACGCTTAACGGATTGCAAAATTTCCTGCGGATCGTGCTCACCGGCGAGCATGTAGGTGTTGGTCATGCGCGGCATCGGGCGATGGCTATAGGATTGGCGCCGACCGTTGCCGGTCGGACTCATCTTCATCAACCGCGCGTTCTGTTTATCCTGTAAGTAACCGCGCAGGATTCCGTCCTCAATCAACACTGTGCGCTGGCCCGGGGTGCCTTCGTCGTCGATCGCGAGCGAGCCTCGCCGATTGGGGGGCGTGGCGTCGTCCACCACGGTGCATCCAGGCGCCCCCACCCGTTCGCCAATGCGACCGGCGAACGCCGAGGTTCCTTTGCGATTGAAATCCCCTTCGAGTCCGTGACCAATCGCCTCGTGCAGCAAAATACCTGGCCAACCCGGGCCGAGCACCACCGTCATTTCACCCGCCGGCGCGGCCCGCGCCTCCAGCGCGACCACGGCCTGGCGCAGTGCTTCATCGGCGATCGCCTCCGCCCGCTCGTCGGTGAGAAAATAGTCGTAACCAGTGCGCGCGCCACCGCCGTAGCTGGCAGTTTCACGGCGTCCATGCTGTTCCACGATCACGGAAACATTGAGCCTGACCAACGGCCGAATATCGGCCGCCAAGGTGCCATCGGTGGCCGCGATCATGACCTGCGTATAGCGCCCGACCAAGCTCGCCATGACTTGCTTAACCCGCGGGTCAGCAGCGCGGACCCGGGCGTCGAGTCGTTGGAGCAGGGTGATTTTCTGCGCGGCGGCCAGGCTTGCGATCGGATCAACCGCCAGATAGCGCGCCGGAGCAGAGGTTGCCGAGACGATCCGAATCTCCTGCTGCTGCCCCTGGCGCGTAATGGCGCGTGCGGCATCGCTCGCTTGCAAGAGTGCGGGGAGGCTTAGATCGTCCGAATAAGCGAAGCCAGTTTTCTCGCCGACCACCGCGCGGATCCCAACGCCCTGTTCGAGGCTATGCGAGCCCTCTTTGACAATCCCATCTTCCAAACTCCAGGCCTCACCGCGCGAATACTCAAAATAGAGATCCGCGAGATCAACTTGCGTTGAAGTGAGCTTGCCGAGCACCTGTTCCAGCGCCTGGATATCGAGGCCTGCGGGCTCGAGTAATTGTGCCTGAACGGTCGTGAGTAAGGTGTCTGTCATGCGCTAGTTAATTCCTGCTTGACGGCCGCGATGGCCACGCCACATCGTTTGACACGCGAACTCCAGGCCGGTAGCGTGCCGCCTTCCCGAGTCCCGTCTTTCACGCAACCCTAGAGCGCAGTGTAATCGCCTTGGCCAAAGAATTCCCTCGTATCCAGCGCCTGCCGCCCTATGTCTTCAACCAGGTGGGCGAGCTCAAAATGGCGGCGCGCCGCCGCGGCGAAGACATTATCGACTTCGGCATGGGCAATCCCGACCAACCGACGCCCCAGCACATCGTCGATAAGCTGGTAGAGGCGGTGCAACGCGGCGATACCCATCGCTATTCGGTGTCCAAGGGGATTCCGCGTTTACGCCAGGCGATCTGCAACTGGTATCGCAATCGCTACGATGTCGCACTCGATCCGGATAGCGAGGCGATTGTCACGATCGGATCGAAAGAAGGGCTGGCACATCTCGCGCTCGCCACAGTCGATCACGGTGATGTGGTGCTGGTGCCTAACCCTTCCTATCCGATTCATCCCTATGGCTTTGTCATCGCTGGCGCGGATATTCGTCACGTGCCGATTGGGCCTCGGGTCAATTTTTTTGCGGAACTCGAGCAGGCCATTCGCAACAGTTGGCCCCGTCCCAAGATGTTGTTGCTGAATTTTCCGAGCAACCCGACCACGCAATGCGTGGAACTCGATTTCTTCAAACACGTGGTCGAAATCGCCCGCGAGCACAATATTTATGTGGTGCACGATCTCGCGTATGCGGATCTCGTGTTCGACGGCTATCAGGCGCCCTCGATTCTGCAGGTGCGCGGCGCCAAGGACATCGCTGTCGAATTCTTTACTTTGTCCAAGAGCTACAACATGCCGGGCTGGCGCATCGGCTTCATGGTGGGCAATCCGGATCTGGTTTATGCACTCGGCCGCATGAAGTCCTATCTCGATTACGGCATGTTTACGCCCGTGCAAATCGCGGCGATCACAGCGCTTGAGGGACCGCAGGAATGCGTGGCTGAAATACGCGAGATGTACCAGCAGCGACGCGATGTCTTATGCGATGGGCTCAATGCCGCCGGATGGCCAGTTGAGCGTCCGCGCGGCACCATGTTCGTGTGGGCGGAGATTCCCGCGCCGTTCCGCATGCTGGGCTCCTTGGAATTTTCAAAGAAGCTACTACTCGAAGCCAAAGTCGCGGTTTCGCCCGGCATCGGTTTCGGCGAATACGGCGATAACTTCGTGCGCTTCGCGTTGATTGAGAATCCCCACCGCACACGCCAGGCCATTCGCAGTATCAAAGAAATGCTGCGCGACCCAGGCAGCACCCTGCCAGGGCCACCGCGCGATAGCGGGCTGAGTTGAGATGGCGGAATTGACCCCCGTCAGAGTCGGCTTACTCGGCCTCGGCACCGTGGGTGGGGGCACCTTGACGGTGCTTCGGCGCAACGCGGGGCTGATCGCCTCACGCGCCGGTCGGCGGATCGAGATCGCAATTGCGAGCGCGCGCGATCTCACCAAGACCCGTACCTTGGATACCAGCGGATTGAAGCTGGTCGCCGATCCGTTCGCGGTGGTGGACGCGCCGGACATAGAAATTGTGGCGGAGTTAATCGGCGGGATCGAACCAGCGCGCGCGCTCGTGTTGCGCGCAATTCGCAATGGCAAGCATGTGGTAACCGCGAACAAGGCGCTGATCGCGCTCCACGGCAACGAAATATTCGCAGCGGCGCAGGCGCAAGGGGTGATGGTCGCGTTCGAAGCCGCAGTGGCAGGCGGCATCCCGGTGATCAAGGTCATGCGCGAGGCGCTGGCCGGTAACGATGTGTTATGGCTGGCCGGCATCATCAACGGCACCTGCAATTTTATCTTGTCTGCGATGAGTGAGGCCGGCAGCGACTTCGCCGAGGTGCTGGCCGAGGCGCAGCGCCTGGGCTATGCGGAGTCCGATCCCTCGTTCGATGTCGATGGCATCGATGCTGCGCATAAGCTCACCATTCTCGCCGCGCTCGCGTTCGGGATCCCGCTGCAGTTTGCGCGGGTGTATGTGGAAGGGATCCGCCATATCACGGGGGAAGACGTGAAGTATGCCGAGCGGCTTGGCTATCGCATCAAGCACCTCGGCATTGCGCGCCAGGTGGCAAATGGGCTGGAGCTGCGCGTACATCCCACCTTGATCCCGGCCACGCAACCGATTGCGCGCGTGAATGGCGTGATGAATGCGGTGTTGGTGCGCGGCGATGCGGCGGGTCCGGTGTTGTTGTCGGGCGCGGGGGCTGGGGCCGAGCCAACCGCGTCCTCAGTGGTGGCAGATTTGGTGGATGTGGTGCGTGCGCTCACGACCGATCCGGAAAACCGCGTGCCGCATCTCGCTTTCCGACCCGATGCACTGGAGGATTTGCGCATCCTGGATATCGCGGAGACCTCCACAGCCTGTTATCTGCGCCTGCAAGCAGCTGACGAACCCGGGGTGCTTGCCGCTGTCACACGCATTCTCGCTGAGCGAGAAATCAGCATCGAGGCCATCATTCAGCTTGAACGCCAGGACGAGCCGGCAGTGGTGCCGGTAGTCATCTTGACCCATCGCGTGCTGGAAGGCGCAATGAACGAAGCCATCGCCCGCATTGAACAATTGCCGGCGATCAAGGCCAAGGTCGTACGCATTCGCGTGGAGCCATTTGCATGAATAGCCCAGCCCAGTACCCGGATCTGTATCGCGGCCTGATCGAACGCTATCGCGCGCGGCTGCCAATTGCGCCAGGCACCCGCGTGATTAGTCTCACTGAAGGAGACACCCCACTGATCCCGCTCAACAATGTCGCGCGCGCGACCCAACGCGACGTTAAGATTTTTGCGAAATTCGAAGGGCTGAATCCTACCGGCTCCTTTAAAGACCGTGGCATGACCATGGCGGTGACCCAGGCGGTTGCCGCAGGCACCAAGGCAATCATTTGTGCTTCCACGGGTAACACTTCCGCTTCTGCGGCTGCCTATGCCGCGCGCGCTGGGATTCGCTGCTTTGTCCTGATCCCGGAAGGCAAGATTGCGCTGGGTAAATTGGCGCAGGCGATGATCCAGGGCTCAGTGGTGCTTCAGATCAAGGGCAATTTCGACGATGGCATGCGGATCGTGAAAGAGATGGCGGAAGTGGCGCCGGTCGCGATCGTGAATTCGATCAATCCGTATCGCTTGCAAGGTCAGAAGACGGCCGCCTTTGAGATTATCGATGCGCTGGGTCGCGCGCCGGATTATCACTGCATCCCCGTCGGCAATGCGGGCAATATCAGCGCCTACTGGGTGGGCTTCAGCGAGTATGCCGACATCCAACCTAAAACCACTGCATGCGGCTATTGTGCTGACGTTTGCGCGTTTGCATTGCCGGCCGTTACGCACTCGCGGCCCGTCATGGTGGGCTATCAAGCTGCGGGATCCGCGCCGTTTATCGTGGGTCATCCGGTCGAAAATCCAGAAACAATCGCGACTGCCATTCGTATTGGCAATCCGCAATCGTGGGATCTCGCGTGGGCGGCGGTGCGTGAATCTGGTGGCTGGTTTGACAGCCTCACTGATGAAGAGATCCTGCGTGCGCAGCGCCTGCTGGCAGAGACCGAAGGCGTGTTCTGCGAACCGGCCTCCGCGATTTCGGTGGCGGGACTGTTGCGCGACATCGAACGCGGCAAAATCGCCGAGGGCAGCTTGATCACCTGTACCTTGACCGGTCACGGCCTCAAGGATCCAGACACCGCGATTAAGCAGAGCCCAGGCAAGATACTCGAAGTCGCGACCGACAGCGCCATGGTTAAACGCGCCATTCTCGATAACCTGTAAAGCTGATCAGCACCGCGCCATGTCGCGCGTCGTCATCTTTGTCCCCAGTGTGTGTTTAAGCGATGCCACGTCGTTGCTTGATCGGCAGCGTGAGTTGCCGGGTCTCGCGTGGTGTCTCGGCGCTGCTGCGTGTACGCCGCACGCCGGCCCGCTCGAGCCCCTGCTCGCGAGCGCCGCTGGATTGACCACGGATTCTGCGCTCGCGCACCTCACAGCGCTCCACGACTTGGAGGATCCGAGCGCCGATTTACTGCGCAGCGATCCGGTACATCTGCACGCTGATCCTAATAAAGTACTGGTCTATGGACCCGCGCAACTCGCGCTTTCAGGGCCAGAAGCCGACGATTTGTTGGGCAGCCTGCAGCAGGAGTTTCCGGAACTCGGCTGGCAACGCGGCGTTGAGCCAGGTCGTTGGTATGTGCAGCGACCGGCGGAGGTCACTGGCATCGCACCTTCTGCGCAATGGTTGAATGGTCGCTCACTCACTCCCTTCATGCCACTCGCCGCAGCACACAGAGTTTGGCGGCGCTGGTTGAACGATCTGCAGATGATATTGCACGAGCATCCGATCAATCAGCAGCGCGCGCGCGCGGGTCGGCCGACCGTTAATGGAGTGTGGTGGTTTGGCGCGGGAACCCTGGCGCCGGCCGCCGCAAGTCCTTTCACCCAGATGATCGGCAACGATGTGTTGCTGGCAGGGCTGGGGCGCCACTCTGCGTGTC